>JBBTCX010000270.1:0-13903 GCA_038043045.1 Planctomycetota bacterium
CCGGCGGTTGATAATGCGTATTTATTTTGGGCGGGAGTTCCGTTTTCGTCGGTTTGCAAATTTAAAAACAAATCCAACGCGGCCGGTCCGCCGCGCGACTGCTTCGACCCCAACGATCCGGCGTGCACGCCATCGAGTGACACGGGATGGCAGGTCTGGCTACCGCCGTCCAATTCGCACCGAATTGCAAACAACCTTCGAATCGTTCGCGGGGGACGTGTTTATTTGATTCGATCCACGGCATCGACTACGTGGACCGTGGTGGGTCGACCGTCCGGCGGAGTGATGTCCTGGCGCGACGGATACAACTTGGTTGGGTTTCATGTGGTGGCCGATCCAGTCGGTGCGCCGACGTTTGCGACGTATCTTGCACCGTTTATCGCCACGGCCAGCGGCGTGGTTTTTCAATACGCGGCTTCCGGTACGCTTTCGACCCTGACCACGCCGGCGACGACGAGAATTACTCCGGGAAAGGGATACTGGGTCAATAGTTCGAAGGCCGGATCGTTCGATGGGCCCATCGAAATTGATCGCGGGTCGCTGCGGGGAGTGGATTTTGGGCAAACGCTGATTGAGCACGCATGGTCGGTGACGAACCCTGTCACCTCGGCGCGAACCATTTCGCTTCGGACCTTGTCTTCGCTGTCGGTTCCGTCGCAGCCGGTGGGATTGCCGACGTTGGCGGGCGGGGTTCCCGTTTCTTGGCTTGATTATGAATCGAGCAGCGCGACGAGTCTTTTCTTTTGGCGAAGTTTGAGCACGCAATCTTGGGCGTTTTCCAGCGGCGGGCAAGCGGGTTCACGGCGAACGATTCGATTGGGCGTGAATCGCGCGGGACTTGCGGAGGCCACTCTCGATGATGAAGGCCGCGGTGCATTGTATCAAAGCGTGCTTGAAGTAACGGACGGGAACGGTTTTCGACGATGGCTGCCTGTTGTAGCGCAGGTTGGGGCGGGCGTAGCCGGGCAGACGGCCGGCGGAGGTATGACGGTTCGCACGGGGTTGTACGTGGGGACGGCGACGGTGAATTCGGTTTCGTGGGTGACCGCGGGATCGAGGCGTTGGATGAATGAAGACCCGGTGAATCCTGTTCTGATGAACGGACAACCGGGAGATACGACGGTCCCGCGGGCGGCGGGGTCTGAGTTTGTTTTTCCGGTGTTGATCCACGTGGATGGTTTCGGCGTGCACAAGATGTTGCACGAAGTCACGATGATGTGGCAACCGGAAATGTTGCCGCCGGGACCGACGGGTCGGTTTGTGTTGGTGACACCGGAGGTTCCACCAAATGTTTTGACGACGTTGCAAGGTGGCAGCGTGGTGGACGGGGTGCCGTTTGCGAGGCGCCTTGGCACGGCGGCGTTTCATTTCACGAATGCACAGGGTCGAGATGTTGATTTGGTCATGACCGGGAGTCTGGATTCCACGTTGCAAGGAACGACGACTCTTGCGGCGAATCATCGACTTAATCCGTATCGGCATTTATACCATCCGGATCATGACTGTTCGCAAGAGGGAGAGTGTTTTGACATTGGGCGGATGCTTACGCTGACTGCGGATCTGTCGGCGCCGGCGGATTTTCGACCCGGGTGGGGAGATACGTATTTTACGGGGATCTATAATGAAACGATCAGCGGATTGCATCGTAATCCATTGGTGGTTCGCGGAACGTTTCAAGTGAATCGAGTGTCGCAGATTGGCACGCTCAATGCCCAGTAACGGTTGCAGGGAATGAAGACCAACCTACAAAAATGCAGAGCTCGATGGACTGATCGGCGAAATGTCGCGGCGGTTGTTGCGGCCTTTGCGCTAACCGTTTTGATCGCTGATTTCGCTTGGGGACAGAGCGGATGCAAGAGTTTTAAGATTGAATCGAATCCGAGAGAGTTGGACGATCAATTCGGATTCAGCGTGGCGATCGACGGTGATTTAGCGGTGGTTGGCGCGCCCTTTGCACTTTTCTCCGAGTATGGTTTGGTCATCCCTTTCCATCGAAACGACGGTGGAACACCCGGCGATTTGCTTGACGACACCTGGACCCAGGGGACCTCTATATTTCCAAATTTCCCGAAGAACTACACCCCCTTCCACTTTGGAGCCTCCGTTGCGGTTTCCGGTGATTTTATTGCCGTTGCCGATCCGTTGGCGACGGACTTTACCAAGACCGTGTTTTTCAATGGTGCGGTGCAAGTGTTTGAAAGATTCGGGGCGATTTGGCTCCCAACAGCTCTCATTCAGGGGCCTGGTGGAGATGATGCCGATAGCGATGAATTGACAGGCACGACGGTGGCGATGGACGGCGATCTCCTTGTCATTGGAGCGCCAAACAATCGGGACGCAGGTCCAGCTTCCGGCGCTGCTTATGTGTTTGAACGCGTGGTCAATCCTAAGGTTCCGTATTCTGAATGGGTCAAACGCGTTCAACTTCTTGCACCGGGAGGCAGCGGATTCGAAAGTTTCGGTACGTCCGTAGCGATCAGCGGAGATTTTGTCGTCGTCGGAGCAACAGAGGAACAACTGGATCCGAATCCTGGCGGCGCGGCCTATGTTTTTCGTCGCACGGGTCTGACGACTTGGGTACCCGACGGAAGTCAAGGTGCTTTGCGGCCGGCTCCTGTTCAACGGTACTTCGGGAATTCAGTCGCTATTGACGGAACGCGAGTTGTCGTTGGCGCAAGGTCCGCGATGACGATGGGTGTCTTTACCGGCGCGGCATACGTTTTTGAGCGTACCAATGGGGCCACACCTTCTTGGATTCAAGCCACACCGGTACTCGTTGCATCGGATGCGGCCGACAACGATGGGTTCGGTTGGTCGGTGGCCATCCGAGGCGAGGATGTCGTTGTGGGCGCACCGCAACATCAAACTTCCGCTGGTTCGGCCTATCTCTTTCGACGCACTGAATCCGGCTGGGTCCAAAGAGACCGGCTGGGTACGTTGACCACGCCGCCGTTTCGTCGGTTCGGTGAATCGGTGGCGATGAGTGACACTTTTTCCATTGTTGGGGCACCGTTTAACGATGGTGCCGGATCGGCATTTGTCCTTGCCACGGCGGACAGTGATGACGACGGGATTTCGGATGCCTGCGAAGGATTCGGTCTTGGGGAAGAATTGCCGGCGCCGCCCGGGGGCGATCCTTTTCGCACGTCTCAAACCGCCAACTCCGTTCAACCGGCGACACGAGCTTTTTACTACAACAATGTGTATCCAACGGCGCCGACCGGGCGCTTTTTCGCAAGTCAAGAAGGACTCGTCACGATCAGTTGGCGTGATGTGAATGGGAATCCGGTTGGCGACGTGCCCTATTTGATCGGTCGCGATGTTGCCGGTGCTCGGCCGGGGCGGCCATACGACGTCAAAGGCGTTCGATATTTTAAAGAATGGACCGACGCCAACGTTTTATTCGGCACATCGAGCACGCTCTCGTTTCGCTATAACGGACTGATCCTGCAAGACGGCGATGCCGGAGTTCCGGGAAATCAGCCGCATGTTCAGCGATTGGGTAACGTATTGGACGTGGCCGCAAATTGTCCCGAGGGAGCAATTCTTCTTCAATACACCGACGGACCGAATGGGAGGCTTGCGGGGTTTGAAGTGTTGAACATTCTAAACCTTGGTTCGCCGCCGGGATTGTCCGTATCGATCGGTCGGCGATTGCCGACGCCGACGGGTGAACCGCCGGCGACTTATTGTCGCGCGGTTGTCGTGGCCAATGCCTCGACTGGCGGAGTGACCGTGGGCTGGCAGCGACCGATGGAGACCACGGACGTTTTTCCGATTCGCGATGAGTTCGATCCTTCCAAATTCGCCGTGGCTTGGTACCAGGAATCACCGTTTGAGAATTGCTGGCCCATCGATGTAAACCGTTACATCACAACTTGGCCCGCCGATCCCGCGCAACATGCCGTATTGAATTCTACGCCGGACACGGCCTTAGTTGATCTCGGAATTGGTGATCAATATTGCGGTGCCACGATTATGTATCAGAAGGGTTTCACCGCACCCATCCCGACATCATCCATTGTCAACGGGATGTTGAAAGTCGAACGCGAAGGGTACACGGTCATTCGGTTTGATTCGCAGTCTGCTGAACCAGGTGCGGGTTGTGGTTCGGAAGTTCACTTTGAGGTCGTTGCGTCCTACGATCATCGGACGCCGCGATCAGGAAACACGGGGGTTTACGCGGGTGAATCAGCCTGGGATATCGGTACGCAACTCACGGACATGGAACATGATGCCGATACCCCTGGTTTTCCTTTCGGATACCATCAATCCGGTCAAGCCCATTCTCTTGGGATTTATGATGAAACGGGCCAAATTTTCCCAATCAACTCCTCCGACATTCATGGGGTGCTGGAGGCATGGTGGTTTCGGGAGAGCATTTACGCACCCGGGACATTTTGGCCTCACAAGGTAGAAACGTATTTTGCGAATTGGCCGGCGGCGCGCGGAGAAGATGATGATATTGTTATTGCGTCGCGATTGGGGGCAGGTTCATATCCGCCCGGATCCGTGATCTACAACGTGGGCAATCCTCTTGGAAATCCGTTAACGGAACCCGGTTGGAATCCCAACGACGAACACGCCGTTTTACTTCCGATCGCCGGAAGTCTTCGAGCGTTTGCGGCGCGAGATGACAACCCGCGAAACGCACTGTCCGGTCATCCGTTCGTGCTCGTTCAATATCATCCCCCGGGGTCGATGCTTTGGAATATGGGTGTGCATCGTGTAGTGGGAGAACGACCGCCGAACGACTTTGACTACGACGCGTTTCCGTCACAGGCCGACCCAACGGTTTTGTTTCCCGTTGTGGCTGGGCAGCCGATTGACCCCCTTTTCCCAGTGAATCTAGGAGCGGCGTTGTGCTTTACGAATACTGTACCGCCGAATCCATTCACGTTGGTGGTGGGAGATGCGCTGTGGGTGGATCGTTCGGCGGGTATCTGGGCCGTCGAAGAGACGACCGACACGTTTCCGCCGGTCGACAGTTTTTCAACGGTGTATCTCTACGAAAACTGGTCCGACGGCGGATGCCAACCTTGGCGATCGTTTTACAACGGCGGAAATGGGATGTCGCCTTGGCCTATTGTTTATCGTCCCGGTTGGCCGGAAACCCCCCCAGCCTGCAACTATCCCATTGATCCCGCTTGCGCGCGACCCCTTCAGGTCGGTGAAAGTGTGAATGTGAGCGGTCAATGCGGCGGGATAGCGGTTTTGCACGATAGCGTTGATCTTCGCGTGCTTGATCCGAGCCATGACGTTTTTGTCAATCTGGTCACCCTACCAACCGGCGCGGACCTTGAAAAACTACCGCCACATTTGGTCGCCGGAGAAATCGCCGGCGGTGGCGAGTTGCTGCCAGATCGTGTTCGGCATTTTGATGGCAGGCTTCATTTCCGTGGCGTCATGTCCGGCCGCGATCGGGAATATTTGCACGCCCTCAGCGCGGACGCGGCTTTTCGAAATAAGGTCAATGATCTTTTCTCACTATCTCGTGACCAGCTCATCTTTCCAGTGGCATTCCCCCTGCAAAAGGTGGCATCCGTCGCTCATCCCAATGTGATTCCGGGCTGGTTGACGCTGGGTTTTCAGAATGATCGGGCGTGTGATCCGCTACCGGTGAGTGCCGAAGTTTGGCGAATCGACTGTCCACCCGATCAGAGTTCCATTCGCGTTATTCAACCCACGTGTCCGTTCAACGAAAAGCAAGTTCTTCAGTTTTCCGGAGATGCCGGTGGAGAACCCGAGAGTCTCGTGTATCACTGGCAGTGGTCGACGAGTGAAGAGGGCCCGTGGACGGATTACGCGGCACCCTTGGGGCCTGCAGGGTGTACCGATCAATTTCAGAATTGTTATCGCCACGGCGTGGGAATCCGAGAAGTCGTGATCGAAGGCGCTTCGCCGTTTACGTTGGCGGATTCTTGGTGGCGCGTGCGCTTACGCGGGTATCCCGGCTGTCAGGGCAATGTTAACCCCGACCCTACGCAACCTTGGCCGCCGCACTTGAACAACGGCGGGAATACGCAAATTAGTGAATGGACGCAGCCTCAGTTGGCCGAAGGTTGGGTCAAGCGCGTGATTCGCGGGTTGAATCCGTTCGACCAGCGCGTTTCCGATTTTCACTCGGATGAGATTGCCACGTACGTCAGCATGATTCAGCAGGCGGGTATGCGGTTTGAGGAACCGGTACCACTGAATTGCACTCCGTCCAACATCAATCGCCTGGGGCTGATTGAAGTGTACGAAACGGTTTTGCGCCGCGCTCGGCAGTTCAGCATCGACCAAGGCCTGTCGTACGATCCGGCCAACCTGGCGATTCTCTTGGTCGCTTCCAAAATCGCTGATCTCTACATGCTTTTGGGCAACGAAGCGTTGGCTGACGCTTCCGACCCCACCATCGGGTTGTTCGCAGGACAGGGCCCACCGCCGAACACCTACGATCCTCACGCGGTTTTTTGTTTTGAGAACCAATTGCCGACGTTGCTGGAGGAAGAGCTGGCGCTGTTACGCGGGCGTGATGACGTGCGCCCGCCGGATTTCAATATTGACGGCGTTCGAGTGGCCACAGTTTACAATCGCCTTCCTTGGAACTTCACCAGCGGCGACGGTCAGGTGGCCTATGCCAACAATTATCAGGTAACGGGACTTACGGATATTGACCTGCTCTGCGGAACGCCGGGACACGATTTTTGCGGCGGAGCCCGCGACCTCTATCCGCAAGGCCACGGTGACGCATGGGGGCACTATCTCACCGCTTTCAAAAAGTTCCTCACGCTCTTGCAGCATCCGGCGTTTGAGTGGGTGGAGTCGAATGAAGCGGTACTTGTCGGCGGTCAGCCTGTTGATGTTAGTTTCGAGTATGAACGCAAATTCGCCCAGATTGCGGCGGCGAAAGCACGAGCCGGGGCGGCCGTCACATCGTTGACTTTCCGCGAGTTATATGACGCCGACCCGTCGGTGCAGAATGGCTATCCTGATGATGACATGGCCCGAAGTTGGGGTGTGGTGGATTGGGCGAAAAGAACGGGAATGGGGGCCTATTTCGATTGGGCGATTACCACGGCGATTCTCGACGACGCGGACACCGATCCAAGCCATACCAATACGATTCGCAAGGTAGATCGCACCACCGTTCCTGAGCTTGGCGAAATCGCTCATTCCTTTTTGGAGATTCAATCGACGTTGGACGAAGCCGACGCGGGACTTAATCCTCTTGGATTGGCGCTCAACGTTGTCCCGTTTGGGTTGAATCCCACCGAAATCGAGCAAGGAAAAACGCATTTCGATCAAGTATACGAGCGTGCCTTGGCGGCGTTGAGGAGTGCGGTCACGGCGTTTAATTTCGCCAACCAAAACACCCAGCGCTTGCGAACGGATCAAGATGAGGCTGAAGGGTTTAGCCAATTGGTTGCGGAACGAGAGCGCGATTTCAACGCCCGCTTGATCGAGGTTTTCGGGAAACCTTATCCAGAAGACATTGGTCCTGGACGAAGTTACGTCACGGGATACGACGGTCCCGACTTCTATCACTTTGGTTATGTGGAACCGACGGAACTTGTTGGGCAGACTCGTGAAACGCGAACCATCACGGTCTCGCGGCAGTTCGTCGAACGAGTCATCGACCTAAATGGCGTAGTCACTCAGCCGATTGTGACGATCATTTTCAACGTCTCCACGGATGGTGTGGGTATTATCAAACCCGTCGGCTGGTCCGCAAGGCCGGAACCCGGTGAAGTTCAACTGGCTCGATCGGAATTGCTTCAGACCCTGGGTCGATACCTCCAAGCCTTGGAGCAATTCGAAGCCCTACTAGATCAAATTGACGATCAAGTGCGACTGTTGGCGTCTGTTCACCAAGTCAATACTGCTCGACTGGCCATATTGAGCGCGACACAACAGCAGAATTTCCTTTTGAACGCCGAAATCGCGGAATTGAGGAAGGATCAGCTCCAGGCCCGCAGGGATGCCACGGTCACTCGCGGCTTGGCGGATGGCTATGGCGAGGTGCTGCCCCGTGTCAATGGGCTTGACAACGACTATACCTCCGTGGCTCGCGGTCTGTTCAAAGTCATTGGCGCCGGCATTGCTTATGCGTTCGATGCTAGCGCCGACTTGTCCGCATTAACAGAACTTCGGCGCGAACAGGCTCAACAACTTCTCGCTTCACAAACTCAAATCGACATTGCCGATTTGGATGGCAATCAACGCGTCAATGAACTGGCGACCGCCTTGCGCCAATTGGTTCGAAGCACTCCGGCGCTTCGGATTGAGATTTACACTACGCAGGAAGCGATCCATCAGGCCACCGGTCGATACCAGTCGGCCATTGGGAAGGGGCTTCGGCTTTTGGATGAACGAACGGCGTTTCGGCAGAAATCCGCCAACCAGGTCAGCGAATATCGATATCGCGATATGGCCTTTAGGGTCTTCAGAAACCAGGCACTTCAGAAATATTTGGCCCAGTTTGATCTGGCCGCGCAATATGCATTTCTCGCGGCCCGAGCTTATGACTATGAAACAAGCCTTTTGGGAATCGATCTGGAATCCGGTCGGGAGTTCTTGACGGGCTTGACCCGCGAGAGGGTTTTGGGCGGACTGACCGAGAGCGATATGACGCCAATATTGGGAACTGGAATCGCAGGTCAACTCGCTTCGATGGCGACGAATTGGCAGGCAATCAAACCGCAACTTGGGTTCAACGCCCCGACCGAGATCAATCGCACGTTCAGTTTGAGATGGGAACTATTCCGCCTGCCGAATTCCGTGGCTTATGACGCGGAATGGCGGCAGCGGTTGGAAAGTTTTGTCATCACCGACCTCAACGCGTTCCAAGAATACTCCCAATATTGCCAACCCTTGCAGCCGCCGGTGCCCAACAATCCGGCCTTGATTATTCCATTCTCCACGACCGTGCAATCGCAGTTGAATCTTTTCGGTTGGCCGTCCACTGGCGATGCAACGCTGCCATCGGATCGATTCGCGATCAAGATGCATTCTTACAGCGTAAAGTTTTCCAATTACCCTGGTTTTCCGCTGAATCGCCAGGTAAACATCTATCTGGTTCCGGTGGGGGCTGATGTGATGCGCGTGCCGACCTGTCCGGTCGCTCCGACCCGACAGTGGCAATTGCTGGATCAAACGTTGCCGGTGCCTTTCCCGTTGAGCAACGCGGACTTGACCAGCAACGATTGGATGCCGTGGGATTCGATCAGCGGTGGACCTGCGTCCCTTGTTCGTCGCCGTCTGATTCCCACCGTGGCTGCTTGCGCGACCGACGACACCACCTGCACCGATGTCAGTTTCAAACTCACCGGTCGCTCCATTTGGAACACCCGATGGCTCCTGGTGATTCCCGGTTCCGAATTGCAGGGTTCTAACCCGTCCAACGGCGTCAACGTGTTGATCCATGGAAATACTCAAGCAGGTACGGGAATTCGAGATATCAAGTTGATTGTCAAGGCGTATGGGTATAGCGGTTGCGTTTCGACCGCGTCGGAGTCTCTCCTTGAGCCGACGCGGGTTGACCCGGAAGAATAACTAACGATTCGAAATCAGAGAGCTGGGGCAATGATCAAAAACGTAAATCGCGGATGTGACGCAAGGTTAATGATCGGCCCGATGTGGATCGTGTTTCTTTCCGCTACTTTGGCCTTTGCCGCTGACAAGAACGGCGTCTCGCCAATGGCCATCTCTCGCCCGTCCGGTCCGGGGTCTTTGGAAGGGCTTGGGGATTCTTTTCAACCCACGCTCAATACTGGCACCGCGCGATACACGGTCACGCTCGACGTGCCGGAGGGTGTCACCGGTTTCTCTCCCGGTCTAGCTTTGAAATACGACAGCGGAAAAGGCTGTGGAACGCCGGGGATGGGATGGTCCATGGAAGTCGGCCACATCCGCCGGCAAACGGACGAAGGACAGCCACAGTACTTTGATGCGCCGCTGGGTACGCAGCCTACCGATCGCTTTTTAGGAAGCGATGGCGAGGAAATCGTCCCGTTGGAAAACGGCTATTATCTTTCCAAGACTGAAGGCCTTTTCGCCAGATACCGTCGAGTGGGAGACGCTTGGGAAGCGATCTCCAAAAGCGGAATCAGATCCGAATTCGGCCTAACGAGTGATGCCCGCGTTCAGGATTCGACGGGGAAAAAGGTGTACAAATGGTATCTCGAACGCCAAACCGACACGCACGGCAACGTCATCGAGTACTCATACCAACAACTTGATCCCACGAGTCGCCAGGTGTATCCCACCGAGATTCGCTATGGACCGGGGTCTTCGCCGTGGATTCACTCATATCGAATTCTGATTTCCTATGAGAATCGCCCCGATCTCTGGACGGACTATCGGGCCGGTTTCAAGGTTGCGATGACCCAACGGATCCACCAGATCGACATGTTTTATGACGACGCCATGATCCGTCGCTACGCCCTCACGTATGAAACCGATCCCAATCAATCCCTTCTCACCACGATCACGCAAATTGGCGCGGACGGCGTGTCCTCGCTGCCCACCACGCGTTTCGGTTATGCAACGTTTCCGTTGGGCAATCCTGATATACCCATCGACGCCACGCCCGGGGTGATCGGTTCCGTGAATGAACCGAGCTCCGTGTTGGATAGTTCCCGGGTCGAAATCATCGACCTCAATGCCGATGGGCTGCCCGATCTGTTGAACACGGACGCCGTGCATCTGGCCCATATCAATCGCGGAGTTCAAACCCTAGCCGGAAAATCGAACGTCTTCTGGGAAGGCCCGATTGCCGTAACGACGGAAGACGGCGTTGTTCAGGACTATCGGCTGTCCGACGGGATCGTTCACCTGGCCGACATGACAGGCGACGGCACTGCGGACTGGATCGTTACGGGAACCGACGGTATTGATTGCTTCGCCAACACCGGACGCATTGGCTGGGCGACGCGTCGGCGAGTGGCTGTGCAGAAATTTCCGCCCCCCGCGCCGTACGCTTCACCCGACGGTTCCGTTCGCAGCACCGACGTCGACTTCGACAAGAAAATGGACGTGATCAAGAGTGAGGACGGCGCCTATTCCGTCTGGGTCAATCAGAATGACGGACAATTTAGTGACAGGATTCTGACACCCGGCGCCCGTTTCAAAGGCAAATTCGTTCATTTTGCCAACCGAGGAGTGCAACTCGCCGACATGAACGGCGATAGATTGGCCGATGTGGTGGAAGTCACATCCCACAGCGTTGTCTTCTGCCCGAGCATGGGTTTCGGACAATTCGACGAATGCGAGGAAATGTCCCTTCCGTTCACAGACCCCGCCTTGGAGCAAGAGCAGATCGACCGCGCGAAAGTCATTGATATCAACGGCGACGGTCTCTCCGACCTCGTCGTTGAACGATTCAGCGGCACAAACCTGCGCTTTTGGCTACATTTGCCCACCGGCGACTTTGCCCGCTCGCGACTGATCACCGGTCTACCTGCCACGCCCAATTCCGCGACGCGCTGGGCGGACATCAACGGCAACGGCACCGTCGACCTCATCTATGCGGATTCCACTCTCCAGAGTTCCAAAATCAACTCCGTAGATATTGGCGAATTGGTCGCGGGTTCATCGCATTACAACGCGCTCACGAGTATCGACAACGGGTACGGCCGCCGCACGGACATTCTCTACCGCAGCATTACGGAATTCTATCTGGATGCCAGTGTGGCCAATAACCCTTGGAACTTGACGCTTCCCTTCCCCATGCCCGTCGTTTCCCAAAGTCGAACAACCATCGGACTCGACCTTGACGGTCATGCCGACGAAGGGCCACGCGGTGACACCTACATCACCGATTACGTCTATCGCGACGGCTATTACGATCCTCTGCGAGAACAATTTCGGGGCTTTTCCTTCGTGAAGGAAATCGTCCGCGGCGACGAACGCTTCGGCGGAAACCTCTCGCCGACTCTGGTGACTCGATTCTCTTTTCACACCGGCGCTCCCGACGGGATTGATAACGACGGCAACGGAATGACGGACGAATCCGGCCAATGGAACGGACGCGAGGAAGAGCCGCTCAAGGGCGTCGAACTTTGGCGAGAAACCACGACCCTACCCGACGACCCAACAAGAGACGGCTCTTTTGCCGAAGACCCTTCTGTCTTTGAGCGAACCGAAAACAGCTACGTTGTTCGATTGCTCTGCACGGATATCGGTGGAGCCCTTGTCGATCTTTTCGGCAACGGCTATCGTTCCATGGATCGCTATGGCCGCGTCGTGCGGCTTCTGGTCCCTTCCGTCTCTCGACGAACGATCATCGAACGCGGCGCCGCCTCCGCCAAAATGCTGGAAATGCGAACCGATCTGGACGCCATCGGCAACAAACGGGTCGATTGGAACTTGGGCGATCTTTCCAATCCCAACGACGACCTCCATACGTTAAACGAATATGCCTACAACGAACCTGCGTGGTTCTTGGATCGCTCGTCTCGCACGGTCATGCGCGACGGGGGCCCGGACGGTGCGATCATTTCCGATCTGCGACATTTCTACGACGGACCGCCGTTTGTGGGGCTTCCTCTTGGCCAAATCGGGGCACGCGGCCTGCTTCATCGAAAAGAAGCCTGTTTAACCTTTGGGTCCGTGCAACCCCTCACCGAAAGGTCATTTGCCTTAGGGGACCCGCGTGATCCGTCTGGCCGAATCAACCTCGAACGCCACGAATTTGACGCCTACGGCAACCTCATCGTTTCGCTCGATGCCGATGCGACCTTGGCCCCCAAGGGTCTCCCCACCGGTTCGGGCCACGAACGACGAATGGAAATCGACCCCGACATGCACAAGTTCACCACGCGCGAAATCGTCAGCGTTGGCGGGGGCTCACCAGACCTCGCTACCGCCGCTGAATACGACTACCGTTTTCAGACCCCAATCAAGATGACCGATTGGAACGGCCATGCCACCCATTTCGTGTTGGACGCGTTCGGTCGCTTGGAACGCGAAACCCTACCCGGCGACGATCCGGCCAATCCGACCATGCGGTACACCTACGATCTCGGAGAGCCATACAGTGTCATCACGACCACGAAACATCTAAGCGAAGGCGACTCACAAGACGTGGTCACATCGACCTTTTACGACGGAATGGGACGCGCCCTTGGCACCTTCGAAGCCGGCGGTCCGGTGATGAGTAACGTCAAACGATATGGCCCGCGCGGCAAACCAGTTCAAACGTTGCAGCCGTATTTCGGTTCGCCTCCGATTTCACCCGATACGTGGACCCTTCCTGTCGGCAACGTCCCGTTCAGCACGACTCGTTACGATGCCACGTTGCGAACGATCGAGACGATCAGCCCGCCTGATATGAATGGAGAGGCCGCGGTCTCTCGTTTGGTTTTCCTTCCCCTTGCGGTCGACGAATATGACTCCGAAGACAACCTACCGGGCGGAGAACACGAAGGCACATTCAGAACTCTCCTCCGCGACGGACTCGATCGACTCGTCGAAGTACGCGAGCGCGAAAACCGTTCCCTCGGGGACACCGGAGTTTTCACCACTCGATATCGTTACGCCATGCCCAATCGAATCGCCGAAATCGAGGACGCAAAAGGCAACGTAAAATACTTTCGATACGACGGTCTCGGTCGACGAATCTTCATGAACGACTGCAACCGCGGCCAAGTCGAGACGACGTATGACTCTTTTGGAAACGTCGTGCGCACCGTCGACGCCAAGGGCCAAGTCGTCGTGAACACCTACGACGGCGTGAATCGTCTGCTTACCGAAGATTACTTGGATAGTGCCACGCCTTTGTCACTCAACCGCTCGCCCGACGTGTTTTATCACTATGATTCACCCAGTCCGTCCTACCCTACCCTTCCCAACCTTCGGGGCCAGCTGGCTTGGATTGAAGACCTCACCGGCGCTGAATTCCACGGGTTTAACGCACGCG
>JBBTCX010000271.1:0-19804 GCA_038043045.1 Planctomycetota bacterium
GTCGCGAGTGTACAACAAAATCGTCAGCACCGCGATCCCCGCCGAAACCTTGATCAAATGGTTCAGCAATTACGGCGTATATCGATCCAACGTCTGTCGGTGTCGCGCTGCGTCATCGGTGGCACCCATCATCGCCAGTTCACATCGCCGCTTCCCAAATCCCATGAACATGCACAACGTGAACATGCACGCCGCCAGCCAAGCCGACGTAGGCACATTCACCGCCACGGCCCCCGCCCACGCTCGAAGCACGAACCCCGTCGCTATGACGATTACGTCCAACAGGATCACTTGTTTCAAGACCAGCGAATACGTCAACGTCAGGAAAAAGTAGAGAACCAGAACAAGCGTCGATTGCGCGCGCAACAACCCGAAGGTCAACCCAACCCCGGCAAGCAGCAGCCCGATTCCAATTCCAATTGCCGCACCCGGTTCGATCGCTCCCCGTGCCACCGGCCGCTGCCGTTTCGTCGGGTGCAATCGGTCCGCCTCGCGATCCACCACGTCATTGATCGCGTAACACGCACTCGCGGCCAAACAGAATCCCGCAAACGCCGCCGCCGCGCGTAGGAACGACCCCACTTCCAACAACTTCAACCCCGCCGCCGGCGCCGCAAACACCACCACGTTCTTCACCCATTGTGCGGGCCGAAGAAGCTCGACGATGTCGGTTATCTTGGCGTTCACCTGGCTGGAAGATTGTTGTGTCATTTCTGCGGCGCCTCAATACCCTTCCCAAAACTCCAGC
The DNA here is from genome assembly GCA_038043045.1 of Planctomycetota bacterium. GTDB lineage: Bacteria > Planctomycetota > Phycisphaerae > UBA1845 > UBA1845 > JBBTCX01. The sequence goes on from JBBTCX010000271.1 coordinate 749, forward strand.
CCTTATCGGCACATGGTTTATTTTGGGATTCGATCTGGTAGAAAAATAGGATTTCGCCCAAAAACTTATTTTTCTCAAGACGCTAAATAAGTTTCCTTATGAATGCCTTTCTGCTTTTTGACCCAATTTCGGCGCTTTTGGCGCAAAACAACGCGAGCCCGAATGGAAAACGTATCTCCCAAACGGACCCGCGATAGTCAAGCCGCTCTAAAACTCTTTCGACCACGCGCAAATTCCGCCGCAGTCGAGAGAAGTTCCGCGAGCTGTTCTTAGTACTTTACCTGGCAACCATACGGAGCCGTCGTCGCCGTCGCCACCGCCGTGCCCTTGATCAACGCGTTGACTGCGTCGGCTACATAGTTCGTCGGCTTGGGCTTGTTGCCTTCGGAATTGTCATCGATTGCGCCTATGTAAGCCAAAATACCCTTGGCATCAACCACAAACATGTGCGGAGTGTTCTTCGCGCCGAAAGACTTGCCCACCGCGCCCGAAGCATCCATCAAATACGGGAACGGATTGCCCTGGTCTTTCCACCACTTCTTGATCGAATCAGCCTTCTTCTCGGCGAAGTTGCTGGAATCGATCGCCAGCCACACAACGTTCTTATCCTTGAAGCTCGCAAACGTGTTGGCCATGCTCTTATCTTTGTAATGCTTCTGGCAAACCGGACACTCGTGATTGATCCACTCCAACACCACGATCTTGCCCTTGTAAGCGGAAAGTTTGTGTTCCTTGCCTTCGCTGTCCTTCAGCGTGAATTCCGGAGCCGGCTTGCCAATCTCAGCCTTCATCGCGGCATGCGCGTCACCAGCCGGCTTCGCTTCTGGCTTCATGTCATGACCCTTCTTCTCTTCGCCGCCGGCCAACACCGGAAGGATCAACCCCAACACCGCAAACCCAGCCACCGTCCACCGCAGATTCCTCATTGTCCGTCTCCCTTTTCTCGATTATGTTCTCACCATGTGAGAACTGTTTGTGCACAAGCACCAAACTTGCACATGCGCGAAAACATATCGTCCGCTTTCGGACATCGAAAGAGACGGGGGGTATTGTTACAACCTTGTGCCGTAGTTTAGGGAAATCTAAACGAAAAGTGCTCCAAGAAGTCAGGACTGGAGACAATCAATCCGGGTGATTTTTCAGGTCCAATAACCATGTTTTATGGTCCAATAACTTAATAATTTGCACTGCTTTTAGTCCAATAATACCGCAGTTTTTTCATTGCCGAATGAACGTGGAAAAACCAAGAAATCAACTTGCAGTAGTTCTACTTTCCGGAGGGTTGGACTCAGCCACTACCGCAGCCATCGCGCTGGAACAGGGCTACTCATTGCTGGCTCTTACCGTCAGTTATGGCCAGCGCCACGATCGAGAAGTGACCGCTGCAAAAAACATCGCAAAGAGTCTTGGCATCCAAAATCATTTGGTGACAACGATTGACCTTCGCGCGTTCGGCGGTTCAGCGCTCACCGATGACATCCAAGTACCCAAAGGGCTCGGCGGTCTTTCGGAAACGACGAACATTCCGGTCACTTATGTCCCTGCGCGAAACACGATCCTGCTTTCCTTGGCGCTGGCCTTTGCCGAGAGTCGCGCCGCGAGCGACATATTCATCGGGGTCAACGCCGTCGATTACTCTGGTTACCCCGATTGTCGACCGGAGTTCATCCGCGCGTTTGAGCAAATGGCACAACTTGGCACTAAGATCGGCGTCGAAGGCGCGGCCATTACGATCCACGCCCCTCTCGCGCAGATGACAAAGGCGGACATCATTCGCACCGGGTTGCGACTCGGCGTCGACTATTCTCTAACCCATAGTTGCTACGATCCAACTCCAACCGGTCTCGCATGTGGGCAATGCGATAGTTGCCGAATCCGTCTCGACGGATTTCGAACCGTCGGGGTTCGTGATCCTGTTTCTTACTCGTAAATTTCAATCAAGCACGGAAGGCTCAGTTTCCGCCCGGGCGGCCGAGATCACCTGCCGTTGCCCGATAATCCGCGCAACGTCACTGCCCTCTTCTATCAAATCAAGCGTCCACATCGCCGATAGGACAAGGGACTATTTCGCAAACGGGCACAAATACAAGCAGACCGATGGAGACGCCATGATCACGCCACAATCGTCGCAACTGCCACCTCGGGTGGTCGGTCTCCTGATGACCAGGGGCCATCAGTTACCGCCCCTTCGGTGGACCACGCCGGTCGACCCTTCGGTGTCCTCGACGCTGGAAGGCATGTCAAACGTATCCTCGCTCCTTGCAAAAAAGGAACTGGTCGACGAACGAATGGGCCACGCCGTCCGTTCACTCTTGTTCCTATGGAACGGCCTGATAACTGAAGCCGAGCAATCCGCCGCTCACGCTCCTCCGGTCGAAGCTCATTATCTTCGCGGTCTTTGCGCCCGACATCGGGGTGATGCGGAAAACGCAAAGTCCCTCTTCCAAAAAGTGGGCGATCACCCGATGTTCAAGAAGCTCGGCGCCTTCGTGCCATCTCGCCTCACGGGTTCGCTCGACGCTCCGCTTGAACGATTCCGTCAGATTGTTCAACAAGTCGGCCTGATGTGGGAGCCCTTCGCGTTCATCGACCTCGTGGAACAGGCGGTTCGGGGAGGGTTCTCGACGGAAAGCTTGTCCCACGTTCGCACTCTGCAAGGCGCCGAATTCGAATTTCTATTGGTGCACTGCGTGAATTCCGCGATCGGAGAATCCACTTCTCCTTCGTCGGATCACGGGGCGCGCAAACCGGCCCAAAAACAAACTCATTCCTCGCCCTCGAAGAGCGACGGCGCCAAGCCAAACCCAAGCGCCCGAGAGGTATCCTCCCACCGTCCGCTCCCGCGATCCAAGTCAACCCTTGTCGTCTGCTGCCCCAAATGCAACACCTCGCGCGTTTTTCCCGATGCCATCCGCGGGCAGTTGCACGAGTGTCAAACCTGTGGCACCAGTTTTCAAATTCCGGCCAAGAAAACCGTTGCGAAACGGTCTTCATAGGAACGCTCATACGGACACAGTTATTAAGGGGCGCGCCTGGGAAGGCACGCCCCCAAACAACGCGGATCTCCTGGCTAGGCCCGCCGACCGACGGTCGATTTCTTTGGTGCTAACTTGTTTCCGAACGCGTAGATGTCCTCCGCGATCTTGATCCCCAATGGGACGCCGCCAATGTTCTGATTCAAGTCGGGCTTGTCGCCCGGAGTGAGCGCGAAGGCGTCAAAGAACCAGTGGACACCGAGGTAGACACGACTGAGGCCGTTCTCCACGATCATCTGCCACAGTCCGTCGTTGAACATGCGGGCGTGTTTGGGACGTACCACTCCGCGACTGTCGGTGGTCAACCCATTCAACTCGTCGGATACAAACGGACCTTTGTAAATGGCGTCCGCCGAGTGATTACCCGGCAAGATTCCGTAGAAGAGTCGGACCATGTGCAGGCACGCGGCTCCAAACGTAGCATGCCCGGAAGGATACGCGGGAAAAGGCGGGGTAAAGTCCCGTTCGCCAAGTCCTTTTTCGCCGTCGTAGCTGTTGGACGCGGGCGCTCCTAATGGACGCCACTCGGGATCGCAATGATCGTTGATGTTGCCAATGGGCGTCGGCCCTGCCGGACCCATCGATGGATCATGCTCTCGAATTCCAACCACCGGACGCCATAAATCATGGATGTACTTCTGGTCCCAGGCGAGAATTCCGGCATCGCCCATGGCCGCGTTGACCAACGCGAACAATCGGGCGTTGTCGTTCGACATATTGGGTCCGGTATTCTTGGCCATGGCGACTTCCCGGACGATCTGGTTGTATAAGCGTGGCGGTGTGCCGATGTTCCGCGGACCGTCGTACGCCCAGAAGAGTCCGATGATCGTTTCGTCGACCGTTCGCCGCTTGATGGAGTTCGGCGGAATAGGTGGGACATTGGGAATCGGGAGTGTTCCCGCTAATTCCGGGGCGATACCCATACCGCGAACGTCTCTCAGCGCTCGCATGTACTCTGCTGTGCCCTTCGCCGGTGGTGGGTCCAATTCCCACCGGTTTTTGATTGCGAAACCCTTCGACGCCGCACCATACACCGGGGCGTGAAAACCTTGCTCAGAATTCACGGGGTCGGATCGATGTCGTCCCGGTAAGGGCGATGGCACGTAACTTGCCGCGCCTGCGTTCGGATCCAATTTGCGATCCTCCAAGATGGCGTCGGCCACTTTTCTTCCGAAGGACAATCCCGGTTCCATGCCAGGCCCGCTGAGACCGGCTCCCTTGAGATCGGCATCAAAGAACGGTTTTTGCCGTGGAAAGAGCGTGGAAAGAACTTTGTGGGCGGCCCCCGCGACAGCCGCCGGAGCGGTTGATCCCGGTGGCGGAGCAGGCAAACCGGGCAGATACGGTGGAAGACTTGCGGAACCGGTAACGCCCGCATGAGCGTCGTACATGGCCAAATGGACCATGGCCATGGCCCGAGAGCTTAATGTTGGTCCGCCTTGTTCGGGACTCTGCTTGTTGGTTCCCGGAACATTGCTGAAATCTCGACGATTCGCTTCGAGTGCCGAAGCATTCCAGTACAAAATGTGAGCCATAGCTACTCCTTTTCTCTAAACTGACAAGATAGGGCGCACGAATTGGCGCCCAAGACAGCAAGCACGCTAACAAGTAAAGAAAGGCGTGTAAACCAGCTAAGCTCACTCGATGGACGAACACCGGTAAACTCGGATATGGTGACCCGCTACGGTAGACCGGGCGGTTCGGCGCGGGAATTAGAAATGACTCAACGAATCACGCTAGGGGTGATGACCCTAGCAATCATTTTGGCTTTGGTGACGATCGACGTCGGGGTGGCCCACCAGTTTGCGGCGGTTGAGGGCCCGTTGGCCGATCTCTTGCGCAGGGGAAACATCCTTCCACTTGCCATTTTGGTTCTTTCGCTTTTTGCGTGTTTCGAAATGAATGCCCTGATCCGCATGCAAGGAGCAAGACCGTTTTCTAGCTTGGCCTATTTCATGGTGGCGGCGTTGATGGTTTCGCCGTGGTTGTCGGCCGCCGGCTGGTTGGGTCAGCAGGCCGAACAACTGGAAGGACTCTACTGGCAGCTCATTTGGATCACCCTCACCATCGTCGGCGCCGGCATCCTGGCCGTACTGCGGGGTGATCCTCAAGGAGTCACCCGAGATATCGGGGCGACATTGTTGATCGTTCTTTATGTTGGGTTCTGTATATCCTTCGCCGTACAGATTCGTTGCAGTCGCGCCGCCCATGGACAGGAGGGAGCATGGCTGCTGCTGATTGCCATCTTCGTGACTAAAGCCTCCGATATTGGCGCTTACTTGATCGGGACGAAATTCGGGCGTCATCGGTTGACACCAAAAATAAGCCCTGGCAAATCGGTCGAAGGGACCCTTGGCGGACTGTTAAGCAGCGGAGTGGTGGGAATGCTCGCGGCCTGGGTCGCCAATCTTTCTGCTTCGTGGTCGTTGCTTCCTCAAGAATCGCCGGAAGGTGGAGTTGTTACCCAAAGTTTGCTTGCCTTATTGGCCGAGGCCACTCGCTCATTCGGGGCTGAGTCAGTTCCGGGCGCAATGCATCCGATTCTTAGAGGTGGAGTTTTTGGACTAGTCTTGTCCGCTGTGGGCCAATTCGGAGACTTGTTAGAGTCTTGCTTTAAAAGAGAGGCGGGAGCCAAAGATTCCGGCAACATTTTGCCGCGATTCGGCGGAATATTGGACCTTATTGATAGTCCGGTATTAGCCATGCCCGTGGCGTGGTTCCTACTGACGTACGTGTGGAATGTGGTATGATCTACTGCGAGAATACCGCCGATGACGTTCGGTGGTAGGGCGGGATAGAGGTTTGCCGATTATCGAACTCATCGAAAGGTATTGGGCTTTGGCCGGGATTCGTGGGATTGAGTTTCCATGAACCGGGTGTTTGGGATCGACTCGGCAAGGCACTAGAGCATCAACCATTTGGAAGTCACCATTCCCATTGAAGATCCCTCTCGGCGAGGCGCACTCTACGGAACCGCTGATCAGAACCTACGCCTGATTCGCGCCGCATTTGATGTTCGCGTCACAGCGCGCGACGACACCGTGCGTATCAGCGGTTTGCCCGAAGCGGTCCAGAAAGCCGCCCATGTCGTGGACGATCTGCAAAGATCACTTCGGAATCGTTCGTTTCTTTCGGATGCCCAAGTGGAGGAATCGATACGCATCGCTCTGCTTGCTCCGGCGGGAGGCAATGGTCAGGCGGTCGAGGTGTTTTCCACATCCATGACGATTGTTCCCAAGGGCGAGGGTCAGCGCAGCTATTTGGAAGCGATTAAGAACTTTGATCTCACGTTTTGCATCGGGCCGTCGGGGTCTGGGAAAACGTATCTGGCTGTCGCGGTTTCCGTCTCCTTGCTCAAGCAGCAGAAGATCAAACGTATTGTGCTGGCCCGACCGGCGGTGGAGGCGGGCGAAAAGCTGGGGTATCTGCCGGGCGATCTTCAGGCCAAGGTCAATCCGTATCTTCGCCCGTTGTTCGACGCCATGCACGACATGATGTCCTTTGATCAAATCAAGCGTTTCATGCAAAACGACGTGGTGGAAGTGATCCCGCTGGCATTCATGCGCGGTCGAACGCTGAACAACGCGGCGATCATTCTCGACGAGGCTCAGAACGCGACCTCCGCGCAGATGTTGATGTTTCTCACGAGATTGGGTCATCACAGCAAGATGATCGTCACGGGAGATGTGAGCCAAAGTGACTTGCCTGATTCAGCCACATCGGGATTGACGGACGCCGTTGAAAGGCTCGATGGAGTTTCCGGTGTAGCCGTCGTTCGTCTTCAAAAAACGGATATCGTGCGACATCCGCTGGTTCAGTCGGTGGTGGAGGCCTACGCTGGAGGGCATGAAAAGACCAATGGCAACAAAGTGGAAACGCACTAGCGAGCCGCGGGCTTAGGACTTCCTGATGTTTCAAGGATTCTTTAAGCGCGGAGCGCGACGAGGGACAGGGCGCGAGGCTCGAAGCAAATCGAATGGATTTCGCGCCCAAATGGTTTTTCCAAGGGTGACGTTGTGGCCGGCTCTTTCCGGAGTGGTCTTCATGGCCGCGGCCATTTCGATCAGTCAATTGAGTGAATCCGGACCTGGTTTTTCCGTTGGGCAATATCTTCATCAACCGGAATACGCCGAGGTGGATTTTCAAGTCGCCGATCCGGTTCGAACGCAAATGGATCGGGATTCCGCGCGAGCGGCCACCCCAAGTTACTACACGCCGACACCCGGACAGATGACCTTTGAGCGTGTTCGGGCGGACCTGAAGAGACTTTATCAAGCCGCGACGGATTCCTCCAGCTTTGAAGCGTTTTCCGCGACGCTTGGCGAATGGCAGTGGCCGGCGGAACAAGGGGCCTATCACCGTTTGCGATCGCTGGTCGATTTGCCGGAAAACAAAGGGGCGGTGCAGTTTCAACAATGGGTGGATCAACTTCCGCTCGACCGTGAATACGTTGTTCAAAACCTCTCGACCGAGCGACGCTCGCCGCCCACCACGACGGAATTCATCGTGATTGAATCGACGGTAGGTGAAGGAAATCCGTCGGTGCTCCAGGTTCCCCATTCGCAACTGGTTCCGCAGGGAAATGAGAAGGCGCTTCGCGGGAGTGCCGCCGACGTGGCACGAAAGGTCCCCAGCCCGGAGCTGCGATCCACCGTGGAGGCGATTGTCTTTAAGATTTTCCGCGAACACCCGACAATTGTTTTCAACGCCGAGCGAACCAGTGAAAAACTGCGTGAAGCTGAGGAAAAAACAGCCGAAGCTCGCACGACGTATGAAAAGGGGAAACCGTTTGTGGAGCGCGGCGTCGTGGGTTCGGACGGTTTCGACCGACTCAAAGCACACCACGATGCGTATCGCCGGTTTCTCGAACAAGACTTGCCGGAAGCCAGAAAGCTCGCCCGCATGGAGTCGCTGCGTCGGCTGGGGCGCGCGGTCCTGGTCGTCCTTCTCACCGTGGGATTGTTCGTCTTCGCGGCGTCCCATCACGCCCGCGTTTTGGAGATTCGCTCGCGGACCGTCGCCTTTTCACTTTTGACCTTGGTCACGTTGTTTATCTCCCGCGGCCTGCACGTTCTTTGGCCGGACCTCAGCGAGATCGTCCTGGTTCCTTGTTTGTTCACCGCTGCGGTCATGGCCATTGTCTATCCTCGGCGTTTCGCATTAGGGGCGATGTGGGTACTGTCCTTGCTTGTCACCGTCACCATCAACGGAGAATTTGCCTTTCTTGTGATCTTATGCACCGGGGTGATGGTTCTTGGCTATCAGCTGGATCAAGTTCGTTCCCGGACGAAGCTGATTGTGTCCGGCGCTTTGACGGCGATGGTGGTGATGACCACGTCCGCTGCCAACGGGTTCTGCCAACGGCACGCGATTGGTTACATCGCCGATCACGCTCTTTGGTCTGGTGGATCGGTGATGATGGCCGCTTTCATTACCTCGGGCATACTCCCCTTTGTCGAGCGCCTGTTTCGCATCGCCACGGCGTTGACCTTGTTGGAATGGCGCGACTCGACAAGACCGCTGTTGCAGCGTCTGGCGCATGACGCGCCGGGAACGTACAACCACAGTTTGGTCGTGGGAGTTCTCGCCGAAGCGGCGTGCGAAAGCATCGGTGCCAATGGACTCTTGGCCCAGGTCGGTGCGCTGTACCACGACATTGGAAAAACGAGAAAGGCCGAGTATTTCACGGAAAACCAAGAGGGCAGTTTCAGCCGCCATGACAAACTCGCCCCGACGATGAGCCTCCTGATTATTCTTGGTCACGTGCGCGACGGACTCGAACTCGCCAGGGAGTATAAACTCCCTCGGGCACTTCACCCGTTCATCGAAGAACATCATGGCACCACTGTGGTTCGATACTTCCACACGGTTGCGAGTGAGCGTCAACCGCGAATCGCGGTCGGAAAACACGATCGAGAAATCTCAGAGGCAGAGTTCCGTTATCCGGGACCCAAGCCGCGTTCACGAGAGACGGCCGTGTTGATGATGTGCGACGGGGTCGAAGGAGCGGTTCGATCCTTGCCCGAACCGTCCGTCGGTCGAATGGAAACCGTCGTTCACCAGATCATCATGGATCGTTTGCACGACGGGCAATTCGATGATTGCGACATCACCCTTCGTGAGATTCGCAAGGTCGAGGAGTCCTTGGTGAAGAGCCTCTGCGGGATGTATCACGGTCGTCTGGCCTATCCAAAGGCCGGAAAAACCGGGGATTCATCGCTCGCTCGTCAGTTGATCGGCACGTGAGTAAGATGCGACGCGGCCTGAGGGTCAACCGCCGGTGTCTGAAGAAGTCATCCATGGAAAAGCAGTCGTCGTTGGACGTTACGGTACAATCTCTCGCCGGTCGGGTGTCGATTCCCCATGAGGGACTGCGTAGTGCCGCGTCGTTGGCATTGAGTCGTCACCGGATTTTAAGAGCCAACCTTCACATTGTACTGGTCAAGGATCAGGCCATGCGACAACTGCATGGTCGTTATCTTGGAAAACGATCCACCACCGATGTCCTGACGTTTGACGCGACTGAACCGAATCATCGCCCTCAAACGAAAAGGCGAACGGTGGAAGGGGACATTGTGGTGAATGTCGATGCCGCTCGACGGGAAGCCAAAAAACGTGACCACCGGTTGCAAGCTGAAATGGCTTTGTATGTCGTGCATGGGACGCTTCATCTGCTCGGATTCGACGATCACCATCCGGCCTCTTCAGACCGAATGCATGCGATGGAAGATGACATTCTGACCGAGTTGGGTTGGGGAGCGGTGTACGGAGCGGGCGTGAATCGGCCCTGCAAAGGAAAGGAAAGAAAGCGCCACGGTTCGCAAAAAACAGCTCTTCGAGGAGACCGAAGAGCATGATCTGGTGGATTATCATGAGTCTCATGGGGCTTTCCTGGAGCACGGCGCTACATCTGGCGTTGCGCCTGCCTTCCCGGGCGCGCCTGGCGGGACATTGGAACTCCGAGGGACTCCGCGATCAGTGGGAAGTTTTTCTTGCGGCGCGTCCCCACTTTGTCATGACCGCGGCATTGCTCCGTACGGTTTTTACGTTGGCGTCTTTTCTCTTGATCTTGATCAAGGGTCAACCGGAGAGTCTTACCCTTCACGATCGGAATCTGTGGATCACCGCGGGGATAGCCCTGGGGTTGGTTCTGGTGTTCGGGGTGGCCATTCCCAACGCATGGGCGATCCATCGCGGCGAATGGTTGTTGATTCGCTCCCTTCCGTTCCTGCGACTCTTGCGAATTGCCTGCTATCCGGTGCTGCTCTTTTTGATGCTGTTCGACCCGATCGTGCGCCGCCTGGCCGGAGTGCCAGAGCGTGACGCTCAATCGCACGTGGATGAACTGGAGCAGGAAATCCTTCACGCGGTGACCGAAGGCGAGCGACAAGGGGCTGTCGACGAAACCGAAAAGGAGATGATCGAATCCGTCATCGAACTCGCCGATACCCGCGCCGACGCCATCATGACCCCGCGCACCGACATCACCGCGCTAGCCGTCGATGCCGATTACCAAAAGGTCTTGGACACCATCCGAACCAAGGGACATTCCCGAATACCCATTTACGACCAGACCATCGACACCATTCTTGGCGTTCTGTACGTAAAGGATATCCTACGTCGCACCGACGAGCAGCCCTTTCAACTTCGACCGATGATGCGCAAGGCCCATTTCATTCCCGAATCCAAAATGCTCCGCGACCTCCTCCACGAATTCCAAGATCGAAAAGTCCACATCGCCATCGTGCTTGATGAATACGGCGGGACCGCCGGTTTGGTCACCATTGAGGATATTTTGGAGGAATTGGTCGGTGAAATCACGGATGAATACGACGCCAAAACCCCACAAGAGTTGCAGAGGATTGACGATGCCACCGTGGAAATCGACGCCCGAATGAAAATCCACGAACTCAACGACCACCTTCAAATCCGCCTTCCCGAAGATCGGGACTACGAAACCGTCGGCGGTTTCGTGCTCAGCACGCTGGGCCGGATCCCCGCGATCGGAGAGTTTTGCACGATCGACAACGTCGGGATTCAAGTGATCGGCGCTGAACCTAGGCGAGTCACGCGTTTGCGGGTCACCCTGCATTCCAGCGCGGACGACAACAACCGTTCGAACTAATCCAATCCCCTCGCCTCTGCCAAATTGGCAGCCGTAAACCAAGTCTTGCCGCAAATGACAGCCGGTTAACGAGATTCACAAGAGTTTTCATGGACGCGCGGCGAAATGCTGGATTCATAAAGCACTGCCCTCCATGAAGTTATGAGTTGTCGTCCGGTCGTTTCCAAATCAATGGGCATGGCATTGAGATTGCAAAGAAATGGTTTGAGCAGGAGATGTTCTGCACCGAGGGGTTGGCGTGATTGTACCACAATTATTTGCAACAAGGGGAGGTCGTGAAATCCTCGTTGCCGCTCATCGAGAGTGGACGGAATCGTATTGGTTGGCGGATTTGGACTCTTGTCTCCAGCCGACGGGGTTTTCTTTGCGTCGGTGCGACTTGGGTGCGGATACGGTCGAACGAGTCGCGGGCGGCGGAGTGGCCGGTGCGGTGGTGATCACGGAACACCGTTGGGCCGACACCCTCTCGATGTTGCGGGTGATTCGATCGATCAATCTGGAATTGCCTTGCTGGTTGATCGCCGACGAACCCACGGGTCCGGTGCTACAGACTGCGTTGGCATTGAGAGTGAACGGGGTGATGTGTCCCCCCGTGACACCCGTATCGCTCTCGCTGACCTTAACAAGAGTGCTCGTTGGACAAGTAGGAACAGGATAAACATCACGACATAGGGTCGTATTGGAAATTTCGAACTCACGAAAGGAGTGCAAGACAAATGGCAAAGAACCTCAATATCAAACCGCTCGGTGACAAGGTCATCGTCAAGCGACTGGAAGCGGAAGGAAGAACCGCCGGCGGCATCGTTCTCCCGGACTCGGCCAAGGAAAAACCGAAGCGCGGTATCGTCCAAGCCGTGGGCAACGGTCGCCTTCTCGACGACGGCACCCGCAGCAAAATCCAAGTTCAAAAGAACGACGAAGTCCTCTTCACCAGCTACGCCGGAACGGAAATCAAAGTCGACGGTGAAGAGTACATGATCATGGACGAGTCCGACATTCTCGGCGTCATCGGTTAATAACAACAAAGTACAAACGGCGAATGTCGAATTCGCGTTTCACGATTCAACATGGGAGTGTAATGAATGCCAGCTAAACAAATTGTCTACCACATGGAAGCCCGAGAGGCCGTCCGACGCGGTGTCAAGCAATTGGCACGCGCGGTGAAAGCGACTCTCGGCCCCTGCGGACGAAACGTGGTCATCGAAAAATCCTTCGGCTCACCGACCGTCACCAAGGACGGCGTCACCGTGGCCAAGGAAATCGAACTCGAAGATGCCTATGAAAACATCGGCGCCCAAATGGTGAAGGAAGTCGCGTCGAAAACATCCAACGTCGCCGGCGATGGCACAACCACCGCCACGATCTACGCCGAAGCGATCTACGACGAAGGTCTTAAAAACGTCGCCGCCGGCGCAGAAGCGATGGAACTCAAGCGCGGCATCGAACAGGCCGTCGAAACCGTCATCGCCGAGCTCAAGAAAATGAGCAATCCGGTGAAGGGCACGCAGCAGATCGCCCAAGTGGGCACCTGTGCGGCCAATCAAAACGCAGGAATCGGCAAGCAAATTGCCGAAGCCATGGACAAAGTCGGCAAGGACGGGGTCATTACCGTCGAAGAAGGCAAAGGTCTCGAAACCACGGTCGAACTCGTCGAAGGTCTACAGTTCGACAAGGGCTACCTCTCGCCGCACTTCATCAACAAGTTCGAAAACCTAAGCTGCGAACTGGAAAAACCCTACGTGCTGATCCACGAAAAGAAGATCACCGCGGTTAAGGATTTCATTCCGTTGCTCGAAAAAATCTCCCAGTCGGGCCGACCGTTGCTGATCGTCGCCGAAGAAATCGAAGGCGAAGCGCTGGCCACCTTGGTGGTCAACAAACTCCGCGGCACGCTTCAGGTATGCGCGGTGAAGGCCCCCGGATTCGGCGATCGTCGCAAGTCGATGCTCGAAGACATGGCCATCCTCACCGGCGGTAATGCCATTTTCGAGGACCTCGGCAAGAAGCTTGAAAACATCACCCTCGCCGATCTCGGCAGCGCAAAGAAAATCCGCATCGATAAGGACAACACCACGATCATCGAAGGCGGCGGCACAAACGCGGCGATCAAAGGCCGCATCGAGCAGGTCAAGCGAGAAATCGAAACCACCACCAGCGATTACGATCGTGAAAAACTCGAAGAGCGATTGGCCAAGCTCTCCGGCGGCGTAGCACAGATCAACGTCGGCGCCGCGACCGAAGTCGAAATGAAAGAGAAGAAGGCGTTGGTCGAAGACGCGCTTCATGCTTGTCGAGCGGCCGTGGAAGAAGGCGTTCTACCCGGCGGCGGCGTCGCGGTCATCCGCACGACCAAGGCGTTGGAAGCTCTCGCCAAGAAGCTCAAGGGCGATCAGAAGACCGGGGTCGAAATCGTACAGCGCGCCTTGTCGGCCCCTCTACGACAGATCGCGGTCAACGCCGGCCTCGACGGCTCCATCGTCTGGCAAAAGGTGGCCGAATCCAACGAAACCAACTTCGGATACAACGCCTTGTCCTGCGAATACGGCGACATGGTGAAGATGGGCGTGCTCGTTCCGACCAAGGTCGAGCGTGTGGCCCTTCAAAACGCCGCGTCCGTCGCGAGTCTCTTGCTGACCACCGATTGCATCATCAGCGAGATCAAAGACAAGAAAGACAAGAAAGGCGGCGGCCACGCTCACGGCGGTGGCGGCGGCATGGGTGGTATGGGAGGCATGGGCGGAATGGGTGGCATGGGCGGCATGATGTAGTGCCAAATGATGTCACTGCTCATTGAAGCGATTTTTGACATGCCCACTCCGGTAGGCCGGGGTGGGCATGTCACTTTAAGACAGATCGGGGCATGACCACGCAAGCGTGGACCAAGCCAGCCACCCGAGCCATAGGGTCAGAAGTCAGCATGTTTAATGCTGTCGAGATCTGATATTTGGAGGTCACAAATATGTCTCGAAACCTGAATAGCGAAAAACATCTCCAATGTGTACTCCGACTTCCCTGTCCGAAGTGCGACAACATCACCCGGCATCAAGTTCTTGCCTGTATCGATGACTGTGAAGGCGGAGACGAGGAACCGAGGTACTGGCTGGAGTACGAGATCGTAGCGTGCCTTGGATGCGAGGAGATTTCCTTCCGAAAAAACTGGCAGTCTACGGATGACTTGGGTTACGACGAGGACGGCAATTACACTACCGTTGACCATCCAGTGATTTTCCCCCCTCGCAAATCAGGTCGCAAACATCTCAAGCGAGACTATGAACTCCCACCGAAGATTTTGGCAATTTATCATGAAGTCCATCAGGCCCTTGCGAACGACTTGCGAGTCCTTGCAGGAATTGGCATCCGCGCTCTAGTCGAGGCGGTTTGCTCCGAAAAAGGAACGAAAGAAGGAGGTTGCAAACTCAAGGAGAGCATAGATGGACTTGCAACAAAGAACATTCTAACTCCGGAGGCGGCTCAGGTTCTGCATGGAATCCGATTCCTTGGGAACAATGCGGCGCACGAAACTACTGCACCGAAAGAGGTAGAGCTTGAGGCCGCGATCGACATCGCCGAGCAACTTTTGATGAACGTCTACATCCTCCCGAAGATCGGCGAGGAGTTGAACATTCCTGTGCGTGTGACGCACATCAGCGGCACCGCTGCATCCGCAAGTGTAACGGCGTTGGAAACAACAGTGCCAATGACGTCCAATAGGCCGGGTGGCCCGCTTGGCATGGAACGGAAACTTGGGGAATTGACCAGTTAAAGGCGGAAGATCATAGTGGAATATGAAAGGAACAGCTTCTGACGCATTCGATTTAACTGTTTCGGCGTTACCGGGAAGGTGCAGTCATGAAAAAACATCGGCGAGTTTCAACGGCCAATAAGTCCGGTCATGCAGCAATGAACGCCGAAGCGATCGGACGGAGCCTCCACAAGGTCGTCATGGCTACACTTTCGACGTTTTACATTGATTTGGTCAAGTTGATTGGTAAAGAGAACGCACTTATAGATGCGAATCTTGCGGTCTTGTATCACTGGGTTGCGAGTTGGCGCATCTCGGACATGCTTGCCCCTGACCTCTCAAAAAGTGTTCTCGATCAAATGCATGAGGGACTGTTCAGCATCTTGGATGAGGCGGGGGTTGTTGACTCCGAAGCTTTCATCCATGAGCAATACGCTGAGTATTATGACGCGCTCAAAACACAAAAGTGCGATTGGGCCTTGCCCCATATTGCGGCTTGCTTTCTTGGATTTTGCAATCCCACAGCTAACGGTCAAGTGTTCTACTCGATGAATTTTACAAAGTGCGTCTCCATTTCAACTATGATTGCAGGGTTTGCAAGCGCAATTCCAAAGGCACTTGAGAATCTCATCAGGGAGTATTCAAAATAGCATCAACCGAAGCCAACCGGCCCACCTCGTTTCGAGGCGGGGGAGCGATGATTGATCCGGGAATAGAGAAACGGAAGGGTCTAAAGGGCGAAACTATGGTGCGAATGGCGATGGACTATAACCAGATCGTCGCGTTCTGCGGGAAATGGCGGATCGCGGAGTTTTCGCTTTTTGGGTCTGTCTTGCGGGACGACTTCGGGCCTGAAAGCGACGTGGATGTTCTCGTGAGTTTCGAATCCGGCGCGCCCTGGAGTCTTTGGGACCTCATCGACATGCGCGAGGAACTCGCGCGGATATTCGGGAGACGCGTCGATCTGGTAGAGGAAAAGGCTCTTCGCAATCCGTTTCGGCGACGGGAGATTCTCACGACGCGGCAGGTGATTCATGCGGCCTGATTGTGCAGACGCCGGCTATCTTTGGGATATGCTGAAATACGCACGAGGCGTTGTTTCGGCTTTGCGCGGAGTGTCCTACGACAGCTATCTTTCGGACGAAAACCTGCGGTTGGCGATCGAACGGCGTATCGAGATTATTGGCGAAGCCGCTCGCCGTATTTCGCCGGAGTTTCAACAGGCGCATCCGGAATTTCCATGGCATTCGATGATCGGCCAACGCAATGTTCTCGCTCACGAATACGGCGAGATCGAAGACGAGCGAATCTGGCGAGTCGCCGTCGAGAACATTCCCAGACTCATCGAGTTGCTCGAACCGATCGTGCCTTCACCAGAGGGTGAAAGCGATTCATGAGAACGGCTGCGGTCGAGCGGCACTGACAAGCGCGGCTTGGCAGTGGCACACAGGAGAGAGCATGTCTACGGAAGAGTTGTTCAAAAGGCTTGAATCCCATGTTGACAAGATCGCAGCGGCGACAGTTGCAATTCTCGGAATCCAGAATGAACGAATAGTCCATGATAGAACAGGTGTATTGTATCAAATCGGAGGCGAATCTTTCATTCTCACGGCATCACACGATCTCCAGGGAATAGTCAAATCCAAAATCCCTCATTTCGTTCTCGTGAACAAAGACGGCGTACTTCCGATCCCGCTGACGGCACCAGCGGGAGTTCACGGAACAGAGGTCGACGGTCGGGACATTGCGTGTATTTCATTGCCTGACAATCTCGCGATTGAGATCGCAAAACACAAGCGATTCATTTCGCACGATGAGGTCCGTATTCACGATGAACAACCCGGACGGTACGTAATCGTAGGCTTCCCCGCGAAATGGTCTGTGCAGAAGTTGGGTGACGACTATCTGTACTCGCATCCGCTGGTCTACTTATGCACCCCCTTTGCTGGACAACCCGATTCAGATTCAGCCTATCGCCGAGAAGTTCACATTCTCCTTTCGATCGAGCAAGATGCACATGAACTGACAAGCAAGGAAGTTGAAAATCTGCCAGATTTTCATGGAATCAGCGGGTGTGGTGTTTGGCGAATACCGGACAAGCTGATTTCCGGATCGTCAACTTCTTGTGCGGAAAAACCGACCTTGGTGGCGATCCAAAACAAGTGGCACAAGGGTTTGAAATACATCATGGCAACGCGGATCAAATGGGTTCTGGATCGAATCCTTGACGACTATCCGACACTTAATCGTCCAATGAGGCTCATTTATCCAACGAAGGTTCAATCGCGAATCGTCGTTCCGGAATGGGTGACATCTCGTTAAGAGGCCTGGTATCCCGCCTCGTTTCGAGGTGAGGGAGCGATGGTCAGATGATATCCAGGTGAATATGCTTCGGACTCGGCGAATGGATGATTGGAGAACAAATCGTGGATCAAGAACTTGTGGCCAAGGAACCTCAAAAGTCGTTTGAAGATTTGAAGAAGCATAACGACCACGGTGCGGAGTATTGGAGCGCGCGAGACCTTCAACCGCTCTTGGGATACGATCAGTGGCGGCGGTTCGAGGATGCCATCAAAAGAGCCGAGACTTCCTGCAGAGAGTCGGGAAATAGTCCAGCCAACCATTTTGCCGGCGCCGGCAAAATGGTACCCCTTGGCTCCGGCGCTGTTAGAGAATTGAAAGATTTTCACCTTTCCCGCTTCGCCTGTTATCTGATTGCACAAAACGGAGATCCAAGAAAACCTGAGATTGCCCATGCACAGAAATACTTCGCCATCCAAACCAGGCGCCAGGAAATCTCCGACGAACTGTCGGCGGATGCGGAGCGTCTCGAATTGCGTAAGAATGCATCCGAGGAATTCAAATCGCTTTCCGGTGCGGCGAAGAACGCGGGCGTCCAAAACAAAATGTTTGGTGTCTTTCATGATGCCGGGTACAAGGGACTATATGGTGGGCTTGGGAACGATGCGATCAAGCAGAGAAAGAAGATTCCGCCAAATGAACAACTTATGGATCGTATGGGAAGTACGGAGTTGGCGGCGAATCAATTTCGAATGACTCAGACGCGCGAGAAGCTTGGGCGTGAAAGAGTAAGAGACGAACAGACTGCGATCAGTGTTCATAAACAAGTCGGGAAGGAAGTGCGCGATGCCATCAGTCGAATTGGTGGCACTCTTCCCGAGAATTTGAAACCGGAAGTTCACATCAAAGTTGTTCGAAAGCGATTGAAAGGCAAGACCGAGAAGCTCGAACTTGACGAGAAAGTCGCAAAGGGCTTGATTGGTGACCCGCCGAGCGAAAAAGCGAGTTCTGGCGAATCTTGAGTCGACTGGCTCCATATTTCACGCTTGTCCAGCGCGAAGGCAGGGTCTTCGCTTGCGTGGCCATGTCCTTCCGAAAAGTTGAAGAGATGCTGGGGTGCCCCCCTCGTTTCGACTGGAAATTCTAAGTCGTCGCCTGTATGGCGAAGAGGCAACAGTAAGAGCAGTGAGTGGGCCCGAAGATGGCTGGAGAAAGAACCATGTGGAATAGGCTGTTGTGGTTTGCAGAGTTTTGCGAATCGAAGAAGTGCAAGGCCGTGCTTGGACTATTTGTGACCGGAATGCTCTTGCTCCAATCGGTTGGGTGCCGAGAAAGGGGAACAAGCGTTTCCGGCTATGCTGGTATAGGCAGTGATGATCCGAGAGTCATCGCACAGTTCGACGCGGTCGACAGACAAATTGCCAAGGCGGATGAACAGCAATTGAAGGGTGATCAACAACAATTGAAGGTAGAAGAACAGGCGCGTCGATTTGATGTTCTTCTGGACAAGTGGGACCAACAGGCTCAACGATATGACACGCTTCTTGACAGATGGGAAAAGGCGATCGCAGGGCTGGAGCGAATCGGCAAATAGGCCGGATGGCCCAACTCGTTTCGAGGTGAGGGGAGCGGTGATCGGGTGATGTGGAAAAACGAGGTCGGGTCGATGGGCCGACCTACGACTACGACTCTGAAACCGCTCCCTCACGGTCGCGGCTCGGATCAGGACCACTGCTCAAGAGCAGTGGCACCCAACCGAATCGTCGGTCTAATCGAACCCGTCGGTTCAAGATTGTCCCGTACTAGTGTAGTGTATCATAATTATGCAACTTTATAGTCGCCTTGTCGGTATC
>JBBTCX010000272.1:0-36412 GCA_038043045.1 Planctomycetota bacterium
TGGTCAACGACATTCTGCGCGAAGCCCTCGCACGAGACTTAAACGGTGCCACCAATGTGACACCCGGCCTGCACGACCGCATCGACGGCCTCGAACATCTCGACAAAGTCATCGACATCGACCAAACCCCGATCGGTCGCACGCCGCGCTCCAACCCGGCCACGTACATCAAGGTCTTCGACGAAATCCGCGATCTCTTTTGCAAACTACCCGATGCCAAAGTGCGCGGGTATCGACCAGGCCGATTCAGCTTCAACGTATCCACCGGTGAGGCCGGCGGCGGGCGCTGTGAAGCCTGTGAGGGCAACGGCAGCAACAAAATGGACATGGATTTCCTCGCCGACGTTTGGGTCACATGTCCTGTATGCAACGGGAACAGATTCAGCCTTGAAACGCTACAGATTCTGTACAAAGGAAAAACCATTTCCGACGTGCTCAACATGGACGTGCAACAGGCGTTCACGCATTTTGAGAACGTGCCCAAGATCGCGGGAAAGTTGCAGACGCTTCACGATGTCGGTTTGGATTATCTCAAACTCGGCCAGGCATCCACTACGCTTTCCGGCGGAGAAGCCCAACGCATAAAACTCGCACGCGAACTCGTAAAAAGACCGACCGGTCGAACACTGTATTTGCTCGACGAACCCACGACGGGACTGCATTTCGCCGACGTAAAGAGACTCTTAACTGTATTACAGTCGTTTGTTGACGCCGGCAATACGGTTTTGGTTATCGAACATCATCTCGACGTGGTGAAGACCGCCGACTGGGTCATCGACCTCGGACCGGAGGGCGGCGAAGGCGGCGGACGAGTGGTGGCCGAGGGGACGCCGGAAGATATCGCCCGATGCGAGACGTCTCACACGGGAATGACGTTGCGAGAGTTCTTGAAGCCGACTCGCGTCAAAAAGCCGGCCGGAGCTACCGCATCCGCCAAGCCGCCGCGCGGGAAAACCGCACTCCGATCTCCCACATCGAGCATCCTCGGCGACACCGGCGAATTGCGCGCGATTACCGTTGTCGGAGCCAAACAACATAACCTCAAGGACATTACTGTTGAGATTCCTAGAGGAACCATGACTGTTTGCTGCGGACCGAGTGGAAGCGGAAAGAGCAGTCTTGCGATTGATACCGTGTATACCGAGGGGCAACGGAGGTATGTAGAGTCACTGAGCGCCTATGCGCGGCAGTTCTTGAGTCGGCTACAACCACCCAAGGTGGATCACGTCTTCGGCCTCTCTCCGGCCATCTGCATCGAGCAGCGAACAGCCAGCGCCTCTCCGCGATCAACCGTTGGGACGATCACGGAGATTTATGATTATCTACGCATTCTGTGGTCACGAATCGGAGAGCCGTTTTGTCCGGAGTGTCGAGTCCCGGTCGGCGCACAAGGCACCGATGAGATCGTGGGGAGAGTCCTAGCCCTCGGCGACGGCCGCAAGGTCTTGCTTCTCGCTCCCCTGCAACGGGGCGAGAATGAGACCTACGAACAGCTTTTCGCGCGTCAACGTCAGAATGGATTTGCGCGGGTTCGCGTGGACGGTGAGATTCACGAACTTGCCCAATCGAGTTCCGTCAATGACCGGCGGCGACATACGGTGGAATTGGTTGTCGACCGGGTGTTGGTGAAAAAATCGCAAATTGCGCGCGTAACCGACAGCGTGGAGCAGGCATTAACCGTCGGCGAGGGCGTCATGTTTGCTCAGGTCGTCGAGGAAAACGGCGAGGGGAAAGTTCTACGATTCTCCCGCCATCGTTCGTGCAATCAGTGCGGAAAGAGTTTTGATGAACTGAGCCCGCATCACTTCTCGTTCAACACACGGTTGGGCTGGTGCGAGACCTGCGAGGGGTTGGGCACGCAAACTGGCGCTGCAACCTCGGCGGTCGTGGTGCATCCGACGCGATCCATCGCCGAAGGTGCGATCGCGGGGTGGGGGAACCTCGAGCACGGTTCAAAACTCCACGAGCTAGCGAGTGCCGTGGCGCGGCACATCGGGGTTTCCACCGATCAGCCTTGGCATGAACTGCCGGAACCGAAAAGATTGAAATTCCTGCACGGTTGCGGCGAAGAGTGGATTGAGATCGGCGGCGATGTGGAGAGCGGTGATTCGAAATGCTCCGCCGGTTGGAAAGGCCAGCGCGTTCGTTGGCGTGGATTCTATCCCGCCATCGATCGCGCGTCGCGCGTCAGTTGGGATTTTCGCGAGAAGCTAGCGGGATTGGCCGTCGAAGTGCCTTGCGAAGCCTGCCTGGGCAGTCGCATCCGCAAGGACGCCGCCGCTGTTCGGGTGGAACGTGTTACGCTTCGCGAAGTGTGCTCTTGGCCCATGAAGCGGGCTGCGGATTGGTTCGCGGCCCTGAAGCTGGATGCCCGACGCCGGAAAATCGCCGGGGAGTTGTTACACGAGATCGGGTCGCGGTTGACGTTCCTGGTCAACGTCGGGTTGGACTACATTTCCTTGGAGCGAACCGCGTCAACACTCTCGGGTGGCGAATCGCAACGAATTCAACTAGCGTCACAGATTGGCACGGGATTGACCGGTGTTCTCTATGTTCTTGACGAACCGACCATCGGGTTGCATCCGCGCGACAACACTCGATTGATTGTGGCCTTGAAAAAACTCCGCGATCTAGGCAATACCCTGCTTCTTGTGGAGCATGATCGAGAAGTGATCGACTCCGCGGATCATGTTCTGGACTTCGGTCCGGGTGCAGGGGCAGAGGGTGGCACCATCACGGCCGCGGATAGCCCGTCGCGAATTCGAAAACAGAATGCATCCCTGACAGGACGATATCTCTCAAATCGAGAAGCTATCGGGGTTCCCTCCAATCGGAGACCGGTGCCGGACACGACGGAGACTATAGTGCCAGCGCGGCGCTACTCCACGGAAGAGTGGGCCGACGACGAATTCGACGACGACATGGAAGCAACCCTGCGACCACGACGACGCCCAAAGATTAAAAAGAACGATGGTGAATTCCCTTGGCTGGTCGTGCATCGCGCCCGAGAGAATAATCTCAAAGGCATCGACGCGGCGTTTCCACTCGGGCGGCTGACGTGTGTCACGGGGGTGTCCGGCAGCGGAAAAAGCACCCTGATTTCCGACATTTTGTACAAAGCCCTGGCGGCGCGACTGCACCGCGCAAGAGTCACGTCCGGGGCACACGACCACATCTCCGGCACCGAACGAATCGACAAAGTCATCAACGTCGACCAAACGCCGCTTGGCAACAGCCCGACCAGCAACCCGGCCACGTACACCGGTCTGTTCGACGAAGTACGCGAGTTGTTCGCCATGCTGCCATTGAGCAAAGTTCGGGGCTATACGGCCAATCGATACAGTTTCAATCGCCCCGGCGGTCGATGCGAGGCGTGCGAAGGGATGGGACAACGACGTATCGAGATGCACTTCCTGCCGGATGTGTGGATCGAATGCGAAGAGTGCAAAGGAGCACGGTATGTGACGGAGACGTTGGACGTTCGCTTCCGGTCCCGGAGCATAGCCGATGTGCTGTCAATGCGTGTCACTGAAGCCTTGGAACTCTTCGAAAGCGTGCCCGGGATTCGGCGAATGCTCCAGACGCTTGACGACGTGGGCCTCGGATATTTGCAACTGGGTCAACCGGCGCCGACGCTGTCGGGGGGCGAGGCCCAGCGGGTGAAGCTGGCCGCGGAGTTGGGTCGCCCTTCCACAGGAAAAACCCTGTACATTCTCGATGAGCCAACCACCGGGTTGCACTTCGACGACATCAAGAAATTATTGTTGGTGTTGCATCGTCTGGTGGATTTGGGAAACACGTGCATTTGCATTGAGCACAATCTCGACGTCATCAAAACGGCGGACTGGGTCATCGACCTGGGTCCCGAAGCCGGCGAAAAAGGCGGTCGAATCGTCGCCGCAGGGACGCCGGAGCAAGTCGCGAAATCGACGGGATCGTACACCGGCGTGGCCATTCGACCGATCCTTGACGCTGGCCCCAAAGAAGAGCGAATGATTTACCGACCGGCACCTGTGGTGACGGAACAAGCCGTTCGGGCGGCGACGAAAGCCGCCCTCGGTGGAGATTTGCGAATGCCTTGGGAACGCGATGGCAAAGCGTGGCACTCTGAAAAACCGGTTGATGCCGATGGTGAACCGGTGGCGTGGGACCCGAAGGTGCTGGAATGGCTGATTGACACCACGGAGTCGTTGGGAGAATTCGCCCCGACCGACTGGAACCATCGCACGCGGATCGAGATCACCGCCGGACGGGACCAGCCTTGGTTCTGTCACGTGCTGACACGAAGCAAAGACTTGTTGCACGTCTCGTTTCGAGTGGCCGCGGGCACGTTTGACAGCAAGACGTTGGGGTCTTCCCTTGGCATCAAAAAGCTGGACGAGCGAACCGACTTGACCATTTACGGCCAGGAGGATCGCGTCCGCGTCCGCGACCACTCCGACGGTTGGCAGGAAGTCCGGCTGCACGTGCGTGATTTCATCGACGTGAACAAGACCGCATTCCGCTCGTTTCTCAAAACGGCGGTTGAGGGCTACGCGGAACGACTGAAACGCGAAGAGGAGAGAATTGTTCAGGGGGAACCCTGGGAAACCGACGGCGAACAATGGCATCTGTCGCAACGCTCCATTCTTAAGCGGCACAAAAAAAAGTGGAAGCCTGATCTTTTGCTGGCGATGATCGGCCGATTCAGACTGATTGATTCGCGGATCGAGTTGGATTGGGCGACGAGAACGGCCGTGAAGCTGTCGCTGCCGCGCGAAAAACTGTATACGGCCAAGATCGTCACCAACCTCGGTCGTGGACTTAGGATCGAGATACGAGCACCGAAGGGGCGAGTAACGCCGGCGCAAATCGATCGCTTGGGCGACGAGGTGGATATCAGATCGTGCCCGAACAACGACTTCGTGACCTTCTGGATTCGAACCCTGGAACAGAATGACCTGAAACAATTCCGAGATTTGTGGCGTCTGATTGCCGCCGACGCCGACGTGGAAAGGTTGCGATCTGCATGAAAGCTCTTATTCCCAATCGTTACCTTTTCGATTTCGAATTTCCGCTTAGCTATCGACGAAGCCCCCCAAAAATCGACGGCGATGTCGGGGACTGGGGTGATGCGGAAAGACTGCCGCGATGGGGTGAACTGGATCATACGCCGGAGTTTGCCGACGTCTGGGCTTGCTGGAACGAATCCGGCTTGTACTTGGCCTGTCGAGTCCAAGGGAAACGCGGAGCTTTGCACTGTGATATGAAAGGACCGTGGACGGGCGATCATCTGCGCCTGTGCACGGACATGCGCGACGCGCGAAGTGCCAAGCGAGCGACACGTTACTGCCAGATGTTTTACTTCCTGCCGACGGGTGGCGGCCGTTCCGGGGACAAACCGCATGCCTGCGACGCCCAAGTTCCTCGCGCGCAAGTCAACGCGCCGCAGATTGCGCCTGGTCGCATCCCGGTGGCCGCAACCCTTGTTGAGGACGGGTATGTGCTGGAAGCCCATCTTCCGTCAGATGTCCTTGCCGGTTTCGACCCGGTCGAACACCCTCGCATCGGACTATACTATTCCCTGACCGATGCCGACCTCGGTCAACAGGCGTTCACCGTAGGGGACGACCTTTACGCGTCGTCCGACCCATCCTCTTGGCCGACCGCCGTGCTTACCCAGAATTCTCCCTAAATTGGCGGGCCGCGTCATTCGTAGCCGTAGCGCCGCCCGTTGTGGTTGGCACCCATTCAAGTTGCCGAGTGTTTGACGATCCAGGATTCAATGGTGGTTTCGAGGTTGGATAGCCCCGTCTTGGTGGCGAGGTCGGAGGACAGGAGATCGGCTTGCTGCCGTTCGAGCTTGCGAGAATCCGTTCGTCGCAATCGCTGTTCCGCCAGGGATGGGTCGAGAAAGAGACGGCGGGCCAGTTCGTGAACCGAGACGCCATCTTCCCAATCTCGTTGGGCTTCAAGGTAGCTTCGTAATTTCCAAGCCAACCCGCCGATTGCGCGACCGGGAGCGGCCCGATCCGTGGCCAACACCTGCTGCCAACTCGCTAGAGCCTTGGTCGGGTCACCAGCTTGCAGGGCATCGGCGACCGCGAAAACCGCTTGCTCCCGGGAATGACCGGTTAGGGTGTCGACATCCCCCGTGGTAATTTCATTTCGCTCTCCAAGATACGCGGCGAGCTTGGCCAGTTCCGTATCGAGCACGCCGATAGACTCGCCGAGCAACGACACCAGTTTGGCGGCGGCTGATTCGGCGAGACGCTTACCATGAAACGTCTCGGCGCGACGAGTGAGCCACTGGAAAAGTGTCCGACCGCGAGGCGGATCGCAAGGTACAATTCCCCCTCGGTCATTGATTACTCTGAAGAGGCGCGTGTTCTTCGCTAGCGCGTCGCAAGAAAAAACCAAGTAGCCAGTGGAGGACGGCGCGGAACAGTATTTTTCCAAGGCGGCTCGGTTGTCGCTGATAAAATCGTCGGCATCGTCGACGACGACAACACGCCCCGCGCAAAGCAAGGAGGGCGTCCGAAGTTCGTCCAAGACGTCGGCGAGGTCTACTTGGTCGCCGTTTACGAACGAGGGTTCCAAGTCTTTGGCTTGTTCAAGGAATTGGATCATCATTCCGCGAACAGCTTCTGTTCGTAGAAACCGGTCCTTGCCGATGACAGCGGAAACGGGTTGGAGCGGTTGGCGCTTCATACTGCCTGATGGTTATACGGATTGTTGAGTGATCTGCAAAACCCCGCCGATGATGGGTTTTATCATGGCCCGCCTGGAGGGCGATAGACGCGGGAAGCGTCTTTCATGGCGCTTGATCGGCGATGGGCTTCTGTGATGATTTCCGTTGCCGATGGATCGGTTTGGGTAGCCCGCGTATAGCACTCTCTGGCCAACAGTTCATCCCCTTGAAAGACGGCCAGATCGCCCAAACGCAACCACGTCGCCGCGTCCTTCGGGTTCATGAGGAGGACGGCGCGCAGCTTTTCGGCTGCGGCTCCGTAGTCTTTCCGTTGTTGGAATACCAGAGCCGAACCGCGCAGGGCTTGTACAAGGTTAGGCTGTTGAGCCAAAGCGGTCCCGTAGGCGTCCAGAGCGCGGTCGGCGTCCCCTAAGCGAAAAAGAAGATCGCCCATTTCGGCGAAGGTCTGCGGTTGTTGCGGGTTCAGCTTGATGGATTCACGAAATCGCCCCATGGCTTCTCGATCCAAGCCGACATCGCGCAACCCGATCGCCTCGGAAACCAAGCGGGCGGCTCGTTCCTTGCTTTTTGGAGCTGGGTCCTGTGTCGGCTTACCGGAGTTTGGAATGCCTGGACCAGGCGGTGCGCTCTTGGATGTTGTTCCTCGCGGTTGTAGCGACACCGCGTGAGGCAGGTCGGCGGTCCGGACATTGCTTTCCGAATTGTGTCCTCCTTGGTCCGAAGCCATGATCCGTACCGAAACCAGACCGGTGATATCTTCCGGCAACCGCCAGTCATACCGCCCGGTGTTCGCCAGTGAGTCTGGACAAACCGCTCGCCAAGTAGGATCCGGGGCCTTTTGGTAAAGAATATCAATCGGCCTTGGAGTCAAAAGGGCGTCGACCGCCGTCCAGCGGATTTGAAGAACTCGTTGACTCAGCGAAGTCGTTTCCAGCAGCTCATGGAGCTGAACAACCGGGGGCGAATAGTCGACCAACGCCCAAAGATGAGCGACTTCCGATCCAACCGGGGGAGACCCGGAGTTTCCTGAAGAATTGGAAACCAGAAAATAAAACCCGTGAAGACCTTCCGTGGCAGCTTGGAACGAAATAGGAGATTGTCGGTCCTCGTCCAGACCATAAGGAAGCCAGGTGGTTCCTCGGTCTAACGTATAGAACAGTTGGACCCCTTCCAAGGGCAGCGCCTTTTCGTTGACCGAGTAAGTAAGATCGAACTGGGCGTCGCGAACGGCAATCGGAGCCGAAGCATCTGGGTTTCCCGCTTCGATTGCGACCATCGGGGTGCACAAAACAAAATGCGCGGCGGCACCGGCAAGCACGGCGAGTCGTAGTGTCATGGCATCCTACCTCGAACCTACGTACAAATACGAAAAGGGCAAACAATCCAACTGCCCCAAGATATATCGGACGCACGCCGCATGGCCCGCGACCCATTTGCGGAGCGCCCGTTACCTGTTTCTGGATTTGGAGGACTTCATTCTCGCCAACGGAGTTTTCAGTGTTAGCAGCGGCATACTTTGGACGCCACGGGACAATCCAAGAGTTAACGCTTCCGCCAATTCGAACGGGCCTGGAAAAAGTGTGCAACGCTATCGCAAAACCCTATCATTCAACCTCCGCTTGGGCAAAAACGGGCGATCAGCCGATAATACGGCTTGAGGGGCGGTTGAATCGTGGTAAATTGAATACTGAGGAAGTTTTTTCAATCCGCTTAAGCCGGGTGTCTCGATTTTGCGGATGGCAGGGAGCCGAATCATGGAGGCCTATCAGAAGTTAAAAGAGTTGGTCGAGTCGGCTGCGGATGACGTGGCCAAGGCGTCCGGCGGGAACAAGGCCGCTGGGACCCGCGTTCGCAAAATCATGCAGGACATCAAAGACGCAGCTCAAACCGTTCGCAAGGAAATCCTTGAGGTTCGGTCCCAAACTCCGACCTAGGAAGGGACACCACCGGTTTTTCGGTTGCGTGTTCGACGGCGGCACCACTGCACAAAAGAGGCGGAACGTGGCCGTCCGCGAATTCAGGGGCGTCGATACACGACGATCGCTAAGGGTTGGGGAAATGCCGCCGCCACTTTTGTTTGATATCGACAGCCTTGATCTTGGCGCGGTGCGGCTTGATCGCGGGCAAATCTATGATTTGCTGCCCCATCGGCACGAATTCATGCTTCTAAGCCGAGTCTGTTTGATTGATTCGGAGGCCTTTCGCATTGCCGGGGTCGCGGACCTTACCCCGGAAGACTGGTGGTGCAAGGGACATGTTCCCGGAAAACCCTTGTTGCCCGGTGTCTTGATGTTGGAGATGGGTGGACAACTTACGGCCATCCTCGCCAAAGTGGTCAAAGGGTACGACTCGTTTATTGCCTTCGGGGGTGTGGAAGATTGCAAATTTCGGGAGACCGTTTTCCCGCCGGCACGAATGGTTTTCTTGGGGGTTGGGCTGGAGCATCGGTCCCGGCGGATCGTCTCTAGCGTTCAAGGCTTGGTCGAAGGCCGATTGGTATTTGAAGCCAAGATGACGGGTCTAATCCTGGGTTAATGCTTGCCCCGCTTCAAGCGGACTGCCCGATGTTGATCGGCTGGCTGCAATGTGGGCAGGTGGCCGACAAGAGCCTCGTCCATCGTTGGGCGAGGACGTGCTCGCGGCGTTTAAGTTCTTCTTGTTTTTGGGCCAAGTCGGATTCCCTATCCTTTAACGCCTTCGAAGCGGAGTCTGTTTCGTCCTTTTGAACCTGAAGTCGCGAAATCTGGGCGGCGAGTTCGCGCTCTTGTGCAGCGAGTTGCTCGTGATATTTTTCCAAGTCCCTTAGTTTGCCGCGCAATACCGTCTCTCGGGCATCGAGGTCGGGTGGATTCTCGATCCGATGCGGTTTTTTCGGCGCTGGTGCCGCAGATGAAGTATCTTGTGCCGCAGTGGCAGAGTTGAGCTTTCCCCAGGAATTGGCAATGCTCTGGCGAAGCGAGGTCAGTTCCGCCTCAATATGAGATAAGGCCCGGAGGGGAGCGTCTGTGCCGGAAGGCTCGGTTGATTCGGAATGAACCGGATGCGCCGGTTGGACGTCAGCCGTCGTGTTGTTTTTGTTTGCGACTACTGACGTGGCAGGCGAATGCGTAGGGATGCTAGCGCTCATTGGAGAGTCGGGCGGTCTTTCGCTTGAATGAATCGAACCGGATGCCTGTTGACCCTTGGTCGCAGATTCCGATTCGGCGACTCCTATTCCCACCAACAGGGTTAATCCCCCCAAGCCTACGCGATCTCCATGAACCAAAGTGGCCATGTTGCAGCGACGTCCGTTAACGGAAAGACTCGTCCGTCCGCCGAAATCAAAAATGGCCGGTTCGCCGCAGAATCGAAACAGTACGGCCTGCCGCACCGAGATGTCGTCGTTGTCCAGGCGGATGTCGGCTTTTTCATGTCGTCCGATGAAAGCTACGGCATCATCAATCTGCCAACGTTGGTCGGTGTGCTCCAGGGTCAGAAAAACCGGCTTGAGAAATTTGGTGGGATCGCTGTATTCGAGCTCGCAGCCGGAATCATCATTCCCGGGCAAGGGAACTTGGATTGCTATTTGAATTCGGGTTTCGCCGACCGTGATCACATCGCCGTCGGATAGCGGAATGAGGGTGGCCAGGCCTTTGTTGCAAAAAGTTCCACCGGATGTTTGCAGGTCTTTGAGAAGTATTTCCGTTCCCGAATGAACGATGACGCAATGCGCTTTGGCGACATCTTGATCGTGCAGGACGATACTCGCCGGGCGTCCGGATCCAATCAAGGTGACCGGTCGGCGCAGATTCCACGTTTTTTGCGCGGGCGATCCAACGCCTGCGGTTACTCTGACCAATGCTGCCGAACTTGGAAGTTCCAGCTTTTCTTTTCGGTCCGGCTTAATTGATCCGCCCATAATCCCTCTCCACGCGGCAGGATTGAGCTGGCCCGCAACCTCCCCCGGTTCACTTGACCCTTCATCCCCCATCATTCGTCACCCGCGCATGGTGGTGGGGCGACCGCTGGGGTCCGGTCTAAAGGATTGACCGGAAACCCGTCGCCCTTCATGCATCGGTGGAATGAGACCGCCCCCTAAAGCGCAGAGTTCGGTTGTGACGAATCAGCGCCCTTGGGGTTCGTTCTTACTTAGCGTACGATTCAGAAGGGAAGTAAAGCAAACCTTGTCGCATCGGCGACGGAGTTCTATCGGACGCGGCTAAACGCATGAAGATTTTATTGACCAACGATGATGGATACGAAGCCCCAGGCCTCTTAGCACTCTATCGCGCCGTCCGAGAACTTGGCACCGTGCACGTGGTGGCGCCGCATCAGGAGTGTTCGGCCTGTAGCCACACGGTCACCATGCGTCGCACAGTGGTGGTGGAACGGCGACAACGAGGGGAAATGGGGCAGGTGTATTCCGTGGAGGGTACGCCGGCGGATTGCGTTCGCATCGCGGTGTCGCAGTTGCTAGAGGGTCCGATCGACTTGGTCGTTTCCGGGGTGAACTACGGGGCCAATTCCGGGGTCGACGTGTTTTATTCGGGGACGGTGGCCGGCGCGAGAGAGGCTGCGTTTCTTGGA
Organism: Planctomycetota bacterium; assembly: GCA_038043045.1. Classification (GTDB taxonomy): domain Bacteria; phylum Planctomycetota; class Phycisphaerae; order UBA1845; family UBA1845; genus JBBTCX01. The sequence continues at coordinate 11,258 of JBBTCX010000272.1, forward strand.
TACCCCGCAATCGCAGTTTCGCAGGCGGTTCGCGCGGGTGTCGCCACCGACTGGCCGACCGTAACCGACGTCGTTAAGGAAATTGTCGCTCCACTCTTGAAGGAACGCCTTCCCGGGCCGGGTTTCTGGAACGTAAACCTACCGGCGCCGATCCCTTCCAATGCGAAATCCAAAGTGCATCGAGTTCCGATAGAGACCGTGGCCGTCCCCCCCATCTACGAACGAATTCAACGAGACGGAGATCATATCATGGAGTTTCGAAACGGAGCGTCCTACTGGATTCGAGATGCGGATGGACACTCCGACTATGGGGTGATCCGCAACGGCGAGATCGCTATTTCGGCGGTACCACTGTTCGGTCGATTCTAAAAATCCAGCGGTTTTGTTCGGACTCCGCGAAACAGAGTCCGCGTTGAGTTAGGAACCCGGATCGATTTGAACAGCCGCAAGTCCCGTGGCCAAGTTGTCGGCGAATTCAAACACTTTATCCAAGCCGGTCACCAAAAAGAGGCCCCAGACGTTGGTATCGATACCGCTCAGAACCAGCCTGCGCTTTTCGTGGAGCAGCTTGCGGCGGAGTTTTAGGAGCTTCGCTATGTTGGAAGAGTTTAGATAGTTGACCCCGGCGAAGTTGAGGACCACGTGGGCGTCGGAATGAGTTTCCAACTGATCCAAGAGCGCGCTAAGGTCGTCCGTGAAGGCCGGATCGTCCTGCAATTCGACTTTGAAGATGTTGTCGGACCAAAGTTCAATTGACACGCGGCGCGTTCTCCATCGATGTTGGGGCGTAACCTATAGGGCGCCTCGTAGGCTGTCAATGAAGCCCGTCCGGGAGAACTTTTACTAGGTTTGTCCCTACCACCAGATATTTCACACCAGCCTGTAGGGCGATTTCGTCGCACGGCGAACGGGCTCTTCCTCTCAAGAAAAGTCCGTAATTCTTCGCAACGGATATCGATTTCATAACGCCGGCGCGACGCTTTCTCGGCAACCTGTGAATTGCGAGAGTGAGTCGGCGCGCTCGCCGGAGGTTGCCGGCGGGGCGTCTGAGTCGGCAAGAAAAATTGTTGAGAGGAATTTTTTTTACGCGCGTTTTTTCGTTGACTGGTCATGGTTGTGTTGTAAGGTAAGGGTGTCGCATCGACGGGCCGATGTAAACGTCGCGACGTAGCGGCGGACATCCGAGGAGGGGGCGATCACCGGCGGGTCCGGTCGGTCTCGCCCAGTGAGTAGAGGTATGAACGAAGACACTTCGCTGTCTGACGCGGAACCTAACAGTAGTCGTGCCAACCTAATGACACTCCCCATTCTTCACGGGGGAGGCGTGTCCCTCGCGGACGCACCCGTCGCTTACTCTCCCGATATCTCGCCGGAAACCCCATTTAAACCAACTCGACGCAAGCGAATTTCCGCCCCCGTGGCGGCTGCAAAAAGCTTCACCGCGTTTACGATCAGTCCCACTGTCTCCAGATTTCGCCGCAAGTTTTTCCCTCATGCCGCCGTGGCGGAGTGGAACGATTGGCGGTGGCAACTTCGCAATCGATTGCGTTCGTTGCAGGGGTTGGAGGCGGTTTTCCATCTCAGCGAGGGCGAGCGAGAGGCTGTGCAAAAACTGGGTGGACATCTCCCGGTCGGGATTACACCGTATTACGCGTCACTCATGGATCGCCTTGATCCCGAGGAGCCCCTTCGAAAAACCATGATCCCGCTACCCGATGAACTCGTGCTCCATCGGGGTGAGTCGGCGGACCCCTTGGCCGAAGATCACGCGAGTCCGGTCCCCGGCGTGGTGCATCGCTACCCCGATCGGGTTCTTTTTTTGGTGACGAATTTCTGTGCAACGTATTGTCGGTATTGCACCCGGGCGCGGTTGGTGGGTCAGACCGGCGAATATCACTTCAACACCGCTCAGCAAGAGCAGGGGATTGAATACATCGCTTCACACCCCGAAATTCGGGATGTCTTGCTATCGGGTGGCGATCCTCTGACCATGGACGATCGGCGGCTGGAGTGGATCCTTTCAAAGCTTCGGGCCATTCGGCACTTGGAATTTATCCGAATTGGAAGCAAGGTTCCGGCGGTGTTGCCGCAGCGAGTGACGGATGAATTCTGCCAAATGCTCCGACGGTTCCATCCCTTATGGCTGAGCGTGCACTTCATGCATCCAAGAGAGTTGACCCCGGAGGTCAAACAAGCCTGCGAACGACTGGCGGACGCCGGGTTCCCTCTAGGCAGTCAGACGGTTCTTCTGAAGGGCGTGAACGACGACGTCGAAACGATGACGCAGTTGAACCACGGGCTCTTGATGATGCGCGTTCGACCCTACTATCTCTACCAGTGCGATCCGATTCAAGGGTCGGCGCACTTACGAACTCCGGTTGAGAAGGGCTTGGAGATTATCGAAGGGTTGCGGGGGCATACCACGGGCTATGCCGTGCCGCATTTCGTAGTCGATGCTCCCGGCGGCGGTGGGAAAATCCCGCTGGTACCCGATTATTACAACGGCCGCGACGGCGACGACGTGGTGTTGCGGAATTACGAGGGACGACAATTCCGCTATTACGATCCGATCAGCTTATAGCTGAAATCGGGCGCCTCGGTGCGAGAACGGATTCTCGCACCGGCGTTTCATTTCAGGGGGTGAGTTGCGCAATGATAGTAGGTCTCACATACGATCTTCGTGACGACTACCTCGCCGAAGGGTACGGCGAAGAAGAGACGGCCGAGTTTGATCGACCGGGTACGATCGATTCCATCGAGCGGGCCATTCGCCAATTGGGATACGAAACGAATCGAATCGGGCATGTTCGGTCGTTGGTAAGTCGACTTGCCGCCGGAGATCGGTGGGATATCGTCTTCAATATTGCTGAAGGCTTGCACGGAATAGGCCGCGAAGCCCAGGTCCCGGCGGTGTTGGACGCCTACGAGATTCCCTACGTCTTCTCCGATCCACTTGTAATGGCCCTGACCCTGCACAAGGGAATGACCAAGCGCGTCATTCGTGATCTCGGTTTGCCGACTCCGGATTTCGCGGTGGTTGACGGTACGGGGGATGTTGCAAAAGTCGATTTGGCGTATCCGCTTTTTGCAAAACCGGTGGGCGAGGGAACAGGGAAAGGCGTCACTCCAGCGTCGAAAATCCTGAATCGCGCACAGCTTGAAAACGTCTGCCGGCACTTGTTAATGACTTATCGGCAGCCCGTTTTGGTGGAGCGGTATTTGCCGGGGCGGGAGTTCACGGTCGGAATCGTCGGAACCGGCGAGGATGCGGAAGCCGTCGCAACGATGGAAATCGGCTTGCTTCCTGAAGCCGAGGCCGACGTGTACTCCTACGTCAACAAAGAGCGATGTGAAGACCTTGTGCAGTACATCCACGTTCCCAAGCACGAAGCCGGGGAGGCAGAAGAGCTGGCGCTGGCCGCTTGGCGCGGGCTGAATTGTCGCGACGGCGGCCGTGTGGATGTTCGAGCGGATGAGGGCGGGCAACTCCAGTTTTTAGAGGTCAATCCGTTGGCCGGTTTGCATCCCGAACATTCCGATCTGCCGATTCTCTGCAACATGGTAGGAATGCCGTATGTCGAATTAATACGGCGGATCATGGCTTCCGCACTGAAGCGAACGGCGGGACATTCGTCGATCGCAGGGACTCGCCGAATCGCGGGGTGAATTTGCCCAAGCCACCTTTCGCCCGTAGTCCTTTTCTCGTGGGAAGAATCGCCGCTGGGACTATTCGTTTACTGGTGCAAGTCCTATGAGGGTTCTGATTCTCCACGATGAAACGGCGTCTTTCTCCCGCGCGGATCAACAAGATGCGCTGGTCCAGGCCGAAGCCGTCGCTAACGCCCTCCAGACATTGGGCCATCAACCCGCAAAAGCCGAGTGTTCCCTCGATCTCCCTGCAAACCGAAAGGCCATCGAGGGCCATGCGCCTGATATCGTTTTCAACCTCGTCGAGTCAGTAGGCGGATCGGGACGACTCATCTATCTCGCGCCGGCGTTGTTGGACACTATGAACATTCCATACGTCGGCGCCGATACGGAAGCCATGTTTCTTACGTCGAACAAAGTGCTTGCCAAAAAGCTCTTGCGGTCAAACGGCTTGCCGACGCCGGATTGGGTGGAGAGAAAAAACGCAGCACCTGGCGATGAATGGACGGGCGGGCGATGGATTATCAAATCGACATGGGAAGAAGCCAGCGTCGGATTGGACGAGGATTCCGTCGTCGCGCCCAATGACCGTTTCTCGCTTGAGAAGGAAATCGACGAGCGTTTGGATCAAATCGGCGGCGACGGTTTTGCGGAGCGGTATATCGAGGGGCGCGAATTCAATCTCTCACTGCTCGGCGACCGCGGCCAAGTCGAAGTGCTCAGTCCGGCGGAAATCCATTTCGTCGACTACGCCGCCGACAAACCAAAAGTCGTCGGGTATCGGGCCAAGTGGGATGAAAAATCGTTCGAGTATCACCACACGCCGCGGTGTTTTGACTTTTCGCCCGAGGACGGCCCGCTCTTGGAGAAGCTCAAGGCGCTGGCGATTTCTTGCTGGAGATTGTTCAAATTGCGGGGCTGGGTCCGAGTGGACTTTCGAGTCGACTCCTCCGGTCAACCCTGGATTCTGGAAATCAACGCGAATCCCTGCCTTTCTCCGGACGCCGGCTTCGCGGCCGCGCTGGCGAGAACCGGAATACCCTTCGATCAGGCCATTTCGAGAATACTAACCGATATTCCCGCCTTTTCCCGCGAGCAGCTTGTTCAAAAGCATTAAACCGCAACAATCTTGCCAGAACAGTCGATCTTTCCTGACGGGGAGGCATCTAAGGTGAATCGAAGCGGAGTTCCAAGAACCATCGAGTGGCTGGGCGGGCTGGACGGCCACGTCGCCCTGATTGATCAAACCCTCTTGCCGGGAGAGTTGGTCATCGCCGAAATTCGCGACGCGGAGACCATGTGGGAGGCGATCAAGCGGCTGCGAGTTCGCGGGGCTCCGGCCATTGGAATTGCCGCGGCAATGGGCGCGGTTCTCGGAATCCGACAAGCTGCGGTTTCCAATCGTGCCGATTTGTTGAATAAACTGGATGAGGTCTGCCAATATTTGGCGACGTCCAGGCCGACCGCGGTCAACTTGTTTTGGGCGCTCGAGCGGATGAAGCGATTCGCAGAGAATTGTGCTCAAGCCGACCCAGGCGAGATCAAACAGGCGCTCCTTGAAGAAGCCAAGCGCGTCCGCGATGAAGATGCAGCCATGTGCCGGGCGATCGGGCGACACGGCCAGATTCTAATTCGCTCCGGCATCGGCGTTTTGACGCATTGCAACGCCGGTGGATTGGCCACGGCGGAGTATGGAACGGCGCTGGCCCCGCTATATACCGCTCACGAACTGGGCCGATCTTTCAAAGCCTATGCGGATGAGACCAGACCGCTCCTACAAGGCGCAAGGCTCACGGCTTGGGAACTGCAACGAGCTGGGATCGACGTGACGTTGTTGTGTGACAGCATGGCCGGGGCATTGATGCAGAGCGGGAAAATTCAAGTGGTCCTTGTCGGCGCGGATCGTATCGCAGCGAACGGCGACGTGGCCAACAAAATCGGCACCTATGGCGTGGCGGTGTTGGCCGATGCTCATCACATTCCGTTTTATGTCGCGGCCCCCAGCAGCACGTTTGACTTGTCGATCGCCGACGGATCGGGGATCCCCATCGAGCACCGCGACCCTGATGAAATACGCGCCGGGTTTGGTCTGGCGACGGCGCCCGCGGACATTCCTTGTTTTTCGCCGGCGTTCGACGTGACCCCGGCCCGTTACGTGCGGGGAATTATTACGGAGCGGGGGATCATCGAACCGGTGTCGGAGGAAAATATCCGCCGGATGATTGGTGTTGACGAGTGACAGACCTTGTCATTGCGCGGCACAACGTCTTTGTTGGCTTTTGACGACCGAGGTTACGGCGGAGATCCCGGGTCGGGAACGGCGCCACCTTGAAACTGTTGTTGGGTTTGCTTGATCAAATCCATGAGCGCCGTGGGCAGTCGGAGGTCCGGAACCGTCGACCCACCCATTCCTTTTCCAGTCAAAAGCCCTTCCCAAAGCAACTTCAACGAGCTGGGAAGCGCTTGCAAGGGCCGCAAAACATAGGTCCGATCCTCAACAAATTCCTCCGCTTGAGAGGGGCTGCATCGACAAAGAAGTGTGCTTATTTCACGATCGGGCCAGGTAAGATACACGTACGGCCCGGTGGGGATTGGGCCTTCTTCCATGACGCGCACGACCATCGCCTTGGGCGCTTCCTCCACCGGCCTTTCGAGACAGAACTTCCGACCGGGTTTGGGCACCCGATAAAGCTGTTGTGTCAAATCCTCCAGGCTGGCACTCACGAAGAATCGATCCCACTTGTCAAGATCGTCGATTGCTTCCGCGGTGAACAAGGCCCCGCTCTTATCGAGAGTCAGTCGCACCATGCGCCATGCGATCGGCCAGCGCGAATCGGGCGCGCGGTTGGGATAGAACCAAAGGAAGGTGATTTGTCTGTAGGTATCACCTCCGATTTTCGTTTGAGCCCAACCGAAATAGATGGTGGGTTCACTCTCTTGAACTTCGATTTTCCCGTTGGCATTCTCCACCACGGCCCCGAACTGCCCAATGGGAGGTCGCAAAGCCGGCGGTTCGACTTGTTCCACCAAGAGGATCGCCATATCGCCCAGTCCCGTACCAATGGTGTTTTGAGGCTTCCAGAAAATCGCCTTTTTGAATTCGAGGTCGGCCATCGAACGGATTCGAGCTATGTCCTCAAGGGTCGGCGTGGTCGGCTGACCTTTTGGCGTTTCTTGTTTAGTCACTTCTTGATTGAACTGAGCGCAAGTGTGCGCCGAAAACAAAAACAACGCACAGCCGTTGATCGCGCCAGCCACGGAATTTCGTCCCATAATAACCACGCTTTTCACTCCTGCCAATTTCCACTCGCGGCTCTTGATCATGCCATTTTCGTCGCGGACTTGCTAGGTGCAAGGCCATCATTTGTGGCCTTGTTCGAATATTGTGACATTCGGGATCCGCTCTTGTGTCCGGTTTCGCCGGTTTCGGCACCCGTGTTGCGATCCGAAAACGGTTAAGGCTTGCGAAACCACGCCCCTGTGAAGTAAAATGAAAACTGAATTGCATGGCAAGCTCATTTGAAAACGGCAACGAAGGCAGTGGCACTGTAGATTTTGCCCAACCCAAGAAAAGGCATTTCCGCAGCGTGTGGTTTTCTGATTTGCACCTCGGAAGTAAGGACTGTCGACACGATGCGTTGTCGCTCTTTTTAGATTCGATCACTTGCGACACCCTCTATTTGGTCGGCGATATCGTCGACTTGTGGGCCCTGAGGAAGAAATGGCATTGGCCTTCGGAATACAACCTCTTGGTCAATCAATTTCTGCACGGGTCTCATGGGGCTTCGGAGATCGTCTACATTCCCGGGAACCACGACGAGGAACTGCGCGACTTGGCCGGGTATCGATTCGGCAACCTGCGAATGGAGTTGCAGGTGCAGCATGTGACGGCCGATGGTCGTCGGTTCTTGGTGCTGCATGGAGACGAGTTCGACTCGGTGCACAACCGGTGCCGATGGCTCTCCAACTTGGGGAATTGGTTCTATGGCCAGTTGATCCTGATCAACAGCGCGGTGAACATCGTTCGGGGTTGGTGGGGTCGGCCTTATTGGAGTTTCTCTGGAACCGTCAAGCGCAGAGTCAAACAGGTGGTGAAGAGATTCAATCGGTTTGAGCATCGTCTGACGGCGGAGGCGACCCGCCGGGAATTCGACGGCGTGATTTGCGGGCATATTCATCAGCCGGGGTTGCGAGAGGTTCAAGGCATGTTGTATTGCAACACCGGAGATTGGATCGAAAGTTGCTCGGCCATTGTGGAAACAGAGCAAGGTGCCTTGAAATTGCTCAAGTGGGTGGATGGACCGAGGGGCGGAGTTTCCGGCTGGAACGAGAAGTCGGAAGCGATTCCACCCGCAAACGTGCCCGCTCCGCAACGATCCCCGCGGTCGGCAAAACCGAAGTCCAAGTAGTCCATTCTTTTTCCGGGCGTGGTCGGGCGGCCATCAAACCATTACAATTTCGCCGTCTCTCCCCGGGAACATGAAATCATGGTCCTTCGTGCGCCCGCGTCCTTGGAGGTTGCGGGGAAACATTGGGAGTCCACCCTCCATGCGTCGAACAGATCCAGCGGAACCCGTGCTTGCAAAGAGCCAAGAGCAGATCGACGAATTCTGTGCGTATTGTCAGCGCAATGGCCGATTCGCGTTCGATACGGAATTCGTGACCGAAGACCGCTATGAAACAGAGGTGTGTCTCTTACAACTAGCCACGGCACAAGACGTGTTGCTGGTGGATCCGTTTGAGGGGTTGAATCTTGAACCCATTTGGAATCTGGTTTGCGAGGACGCCACGGAGACCGTCGTTCATGCCGGCCAAGAGGACCTTGCTTTGTGCATGCAGCACACCGGGAAAGTTCCTCGTCGCGTGTTTGACGTACAGCTTGCGGCCGGACTGATCGGATGGGAATACCCTATCAGTCTTCAAAAACTGGTTCAAGCCGTTCGCCACGTGCGGTTGCACAAGAGCAAGACGCTGACCGACTGGCGCAAACGGCCTCTCACGCTTTCGCAGCTTCGCTACGCGGCGGAGGATGTTTCCCATTTGCTGCTGATCCGAGATCACATAGGAGACCGCTTGGGGGAACGAGAACGGCTGGAATGGGCCGCCGAGGAGTTCAAGACGTTGGAAGATCCCGTTTTGTACCGTCGGGTAGAAGAAGATCGATTGATGCATTTCAAGGGGGCGGGTGCGTTAAAAGGCGCCCAGTTGGCGATTCTGAAAGAGGTGCTCGATTGGCGTGAAGCATTGGCTCGGACGCGCAACCGCCCGGCGCGAACGGTGATCAAGGACCATATTCTCATCGAAGTCGCCAAGCACGGGCTGGAATCGTTTGGTGACATTCGTGAACTGCGGGGGTTGAATCTTGCGGACCGCGACGTTCACGCCCTTGGCAAAGTGGTGCAAGCCGCGGCGCTACTGCCGCCGGATCGCTGGCCTCAGTCGCGCGAACGAGAGTTTGAAAGTCCGGCGGAGGAAGTGCTGATTCCGCTTCTGACGGCCGTCCTGCGGAGTTTCTCGCGCCGACATGGCGTCGCGTACGGATTGCTGGCAACGAAGCGTTCCCTTCGTCAATTGATTCGATTCGTGATCGAGGGATCGGCGTCGCATCTCAAGTCGGACATTACCTTGATGACCGGCTGGCGAGGGAGGTTCGTCGGCCAACTTCTGTTGGAAATTCTTTCCGGTCGAAGCGGGCTTCGTGTTAGAACGGACCACGACGAAGCAATCATCGACATCGCCCCGTCGGCGGAACGCAAGGCGAAGTCGTCGCCGTAATTTCTAGCCTCGGCCAACCCATTGAGTGCCAATACATGGCGCTGTCATTTCGGGCGGCACCTGCAAGGTCGACCGAATGCAGCTGCGCGCGGTAGGTCCACGGGGGCCACTTAACCAGAGTTTCTCACCCGGCGTTGGAGAAACGCCGCCTCTTGTGGCATAAGTACGTTCGTGACAACCACTTGTGCCATTCAAGGAGACGGCCTTTATGCCGACAGAGTGTAATCCGAAGTCGTTTGCGTTTCACCCCCTGGAGCGGCGGCAGGTCATCGGCCGGTTCGACGGAGGAAAGATCACCTCGGACGCGGGGGGATTGTTGCTGCGAGAGGCCGAACGGGCGACCGGAGTTTTGCGGCAATTCGCGGCCTGTTTCACCGATCACCGCCGCCCCTGGTTGATCGAGCCCACAGTCGATCAACTGATCGCCCAGCGCGTCCACGCGCCGTGCCTGGGCTACGAAGACCTCAACGACCACGACGCGCTGCGGCACGATCCGCTCTTGGCGGTGATGGCGGGCAAGACCGATCCGTTGGGTGTCACGCGCTGGCACCAACGTGACAGAGGCAAAGCCCTGGCCCGCGCGGGGGTGTAGTCCGCAAAAAGCGCCTCTCTTTTTTCTTCACCATGAAATCTGTGGGCCCTCAAGGCGAGACGGCGAGAACTGCGTTCTTTTTGGGGGGGCGTCTTGTTTTCCGGCCTATAACCAAGGCGGGCCTTGCGGGTTGCCGATACCGATTACTGGGGGGAGCTTCTGGTGCAAAATGGATGTTTGGAGGCTGTTGGCATGGGGGGCGGTGGTGGCGGCCGGGACGGTCTTGTTTCTGGCGATGGTCGGAAACGCGGTGCAGAATGCCCAGCGCCGCATCGAGGGATTGATCGCCGAACAGAAATTCCGCTTGGAACAGAGGAGGAGAACGGAAGAGGCGGCACGTGAAGCCGCAAATGTTGGCCCGGGATAGGTCGTATGAATTCGTTCGACTGAAGGGTTCGGCGAGGACTCGGGAAATCGACTGTTCGGATTTAGGGCGCGAGAAATATACGCTATGCGACCTATTCTTGGGACACTGACCGGACGTAGAATGCACGTGGCGCGGCTCGAGGTTGGCGCCTTGGAAATGAAACGTTGACGACACCTGGACGATTCTCGCAGCTTCGGTGGCTACAAGCGGGCGCTTGCGCGGCGGCGCTCATCGGTTCGGCGCTGCTGTTGTTGCTGAGCTTTCTGGGGTACGGATCGTCCGCTACCGTGTGGATGGTGGCGGCCGGATGTTTCGGCGTTTTCGTCTCGGTCCTGCTGATGACGATCTGTCCACTTTTGCTCAAGATGGAATCCACCCTTTCTCGACAATTGAGTGAAATGCGCGATCTTGCGGACGCTCTCGCCAAACAAACGGAACGCCTGGACTGGATCTCGGAGAACACGCGGATTTCCGATGCGGCAAAGTCACTCGCCCATCGAAGCCAGGAGATTGACGCCCTGCGGAATGCGATTCGAGAAGATGTCCGTATTGAGCATTGGGAAGCGGCCCTGACCCTGGTCGACGAGATGGAACGTCGATTTGGGTACAAACAGGAGGCCGAGCGAATTCGCGAAGAGTTGGACGACGCCCGTCACGATGCGATCCAAGCCAAGCTCGCCGAAGCCATTGAACTGATCGAGGATCATTTCCACCAATGCGATTGGACACGGGCGCAGGCGGAAATTTCGCGGCTTCTGAATGCCCTCCCCAATGACGCCAAAGTGATTAGTTTGCAGGATCGGATGAAGGTTCTCCAGGAGAAGCATAAGCAATCGCTCAAAGCGGAATGGGCGGAAGCGGTTCGTCGCAGCGATACCGACCACGCCATCGACATTCTCAAGGAGCTGGATCAGTACCTTTCGCCCGCCGAAGCCCAGGCGCTTCAGGACTCCGCCCGAAACGTGTTCAAAGAAAAGCTGCTTCAATTAGGGGTTCAGTTTCGATTCGCGGTCAACGAGCGTCGATGGAGCGACGCGCTGACCGTCGGGTTGGAACTTGTTCGAGACTTTCCGAACGCGCGCATGGCGAATGAAGTGCGCGAAGCGCTGGACACGTTGCGCGAACGTGCCCGAGCGGTCGACACCCAACCCGTGAAAACGTAGAACTTTCTCCCCACGTTTTTTCCGACGAGAATAGCGAACCATTCCCAAGAGGACGCACTCTTAGGCTACCTCGGTCTTGCGGCCAAGTCCAAGTTGTTCTTCCATCTCGGTCATCAGGACGGCCACGTTTCGTTCCTTTGGTCCTGCCGGGGTGAGCCAAGTCGCGTTCGCGTTTTGCTGGAGCATTTGGCGAATTCTTCGCTCGGCCAAAATGACCGTGGAGTGATTCTTGCCCATGAACCGTCCGATTTCGGGATAGCTCATCTCGGTGTGTTTCCGGGCAAGGTACATGACGATCCCTCGTGCGAGGGCCACCGGACGAGACTTCCGCGAAGTATGAAGGTCCGGCGGCGTGAGACCGAAGAAGATCGTGACAATACTTTCGATGTCGGAAAGCATGACGACCGGGGCGTTCTGTCGGACAATATCGCGGATGGCCCGTTCGGCCAGGGAAAGTGTAATCGGTTGCTTGGTCAGTTGGGCTTGGGCGACGACGTTAAGGAGGGCGCCGTTCAGTTCTCGAATGTTGGAGCATAGGCGTTCGGCGATTTTCTGGATGACGGCGTCGCTAACTTCCACACCGAGGCGCTTGGCTTGGTCGCGCAAGACGTTGGCGCGCACTTCCAGATCGGGCGATTCAATTCGCACAACACGGCCCGAGAGGAAGCGGCTGATCAGCATCTCGGAAAAGTGGCCGATCATTTTCGGTGGGGCGTCAGAGGCCAGCACGATCTGTTTCCCGGCGGTTTCGATGGCCTTGAGTGTATGGAGAAATTCTTCCTGCGTGGCGCGCTTGTTGGCGAAAAAATGGACATCGTCGATCACCAGTACGTCGAGGTTTCGATACCGTTCACGAAACGCCGATTCTTCGTGGGACTTGACCGAACAGATGTAGTCGTTGGTGAACTCCTCGCCGGAAACGTAGCGCCAGGTCGTTTGCGGGTGAGTCTCTCGAATGCGATTGCAAATGCCCTGCAAAAGGTGCGTCTTACCCAACCCGCAACCGCCGTGAATGAACAGGGGGTTGTTCAGAGTCTTGGCGGGGTTTTGAGCCACTTCGCAGGAGGCGGTGAACGCGAGTTGGTTCGATGCGCCGACCACGAAATCGTCCAGTCGCCCGCGAAGCGGATAGGCCGGCTGGGCCGGACCCAGCCGCCGCTGCTGTCGGGCGAGGCGTTCTGGATTGTTGGCGGCAAACTCGGCTTGTCGATCCGGTTGCTTTCGACCGAGTTGTTTGGCGAGCTTAGGATCGAGGGCGAACACGAGTGAGAAGTCCTGCCCGGTGACATCTTTGGCGGCTTCGCAAATCGTGGTGGAGAAATTGCGTTCGATCCATTCGCTGACGAATAAGTTTGGGGCGATGATCCGCATGCACCCGCCGACGAACTCCAGGCGGGTCGAGTTTTTGAACCACGTATTGAATCGCTGTGGACCCAGCTTGTCCGCAATCCGAGTTTCTACCGATTGAACCGTTTCTAGAACGCCAACAACCACAGCGTACTCCTTCAAGTTGGGGGAGAAACAAATAACCCAGACCACCTCGGCCGCCCGAGAGGTTTGCCGCATCACCCGAATCAGCTACTCAGTGAGATACCCGCTCAACCAAGGCTGTCGATCGCCGCTCGACCATCACCGATCTCATGGTGAGTTTGGTTGAACCGTCGTGAAAGTATCAACGTCGTTTTCGTGCGTCAATAAAAATCCCGTTGGCCTGTTGATCATGAGTTTGGTGCTTCTGTGTTCATAAGAACTTAACGAAGGAAATTTATTTTTTTAAAAAGAAACTCGCAGGGTACATCGTCCGGCAGTCGTTAGAAAAAGCGAGACTGTAGTTCTGACTCATCTATTGTTCGGGAAAGAAGTTGCGATCCAAGCTTGCTGAACAGCGGTTTGAACAAACCGCCAGCGAGAATAAACATTTCGAGCTGGGATGTTTCGTTCGTCCACAGCGGCGGTGAGTGAAGTGTTCCTATTTTGGCGCGATAATGACACAGCGCGATCCAGCAAGGAATTCGCAATACCTTGTCCGCGTGCGAAATGCGAAACACCCATATACACAATTTCCGTAGAAAACAGGCGTGAAATGTGGGCTAATAAGAGTACGCCCACGGGTTTACTCTCAAGCAGCGCCACCCACCAAAGCTCTGGGTGAAACTCTCCGACCGCCCGATGGGATTCCAATGCTTCGCTTGATTGTCGAAGATTATTCAATTCCGGGCAATCACAACTGTTAACATAGGACGACTCAAGAGCCTCTTCAAAGAGAGGACGCCGGTCTTCGGAATAGCTCACCCAGGAGAGGGGTTGGGCGGCAAAGTCTATTCGAGGAAAAATCTGGGTATCAAGGCGAAGGTAGAGAAGGTTGGTTAAATGGCGAAACCCGGATTCTCGAAACAGAAAAGTCGTGGCAATGTCGCCTTCGGAAATCAGGGCTTGCTGTAAGAGTACACCACGAGATTCCAAATCTGAACGACAAGTGGCTAGCGAAGCTAAAGCAGCGGCTCTTATTGCCGCATCCTTTTCGGGCGCATTGGAAACGAACACCATCGCAGCCCGGCCTGGAGACATCAACCCCAGCGCGGTCGCCGAAAGCAACTGGTTGCTGATTACGCCAAACAAAGGTCTTGGGTCCAGCGAGCAACGTTCGGCGATGGACAGAAAGTCGTTTACCGCCGCGTCGACGGTAGACGGTCGGGAGTTCCCGTCGATTCGCAAGGCCATGGCGAGCGCCGGTTTGAAATACGCGGATTCACGGGAAATGTGAATAACTTCCAACTTTGGGTCCATCCGGTTTTCTGTTTTCACTTTCCTCGGACCCGCCGGAATCCTGTAGGTCGGCGGTTCCGTGCACGGCGCGGTCCCTTTCCTTCATCGTAATCGCCGTTTCGGTTGAATACGAATCTGTGACGATCGAATTTGCCCGGCCCAGGATATTCATCGTGGCAACCTGGCGAGCGAGTTCCTATTCTGTAGCAGCTCGGTGGTTGGGTGGCTTCGTCGATCTTGTGGAGGACGATGATCGATGGAGGAAGCGTGGCGGAAGTAGTACATGTTTTCAGTTACCGGGATTGTTGAACTTGTGGTCGCGATGAGTCGAGAGATTCTTCTGGGCACGGTTTTGCTTATTTCGGCAGCCGTGGTTGGGGGAGTTTTGGGGAAGAATCCGCGCTCGTTTCCGGCGAGTCTTGTCGCGATGTGGTTGGGTCGTGTCGTTCTCCCTTTGGTCCGAAACCAGTCGCTAGCGTTTCGAACGGTGGTCATTTTTTCAAACAATGCGGGTGTTCTCTGTGTGCTTGTTGTCGTGGGAGCATCCCGAACTGTTGGCGCCATCATGGTCGGGGTGATTGGTTTTTCATTGGGAATGGCCGTTCGCTTGCTTTCCAGGATTGAGACCCATTGGCATACTCCGGGATCAAGCAGCTCACCGGAGTCCAAGCGGCGTGTTCGAATCGGAGTGGCTTTGAATCTGCTGGAACCGCCGGCGATTCTCTTGGCGATTGGGCTTTGCCTCGGGCGGTCGGTTCACGCGCTTTCCGAATACACCTGTTGGTCCGTTTTTGGGATTTGGATCGCTCCATTGCTGTTGATATCCGCCTTTGGCGAAGCCCTATGGATCGGCGAAGGACTCGCCCCATCACGATCCAGGTCTCCGGCCTCACAACCGAATACGAATTCCGTTCAAGATTGACACGATGGGGTGGACAATTACGATCGCTTTCGAGTGTTCCCGATCCTAGAATCGACAAAATGGAAGCAAAGAATGATTGATGCCAAGCGAGCCGCGACGAACAGGTCGCACGAGATTCCGCGCCGGCGGGTATCGGTGGCTCGACGCGGCGGGAGCTTGGTGTTTGACGCCTTTCCACCGACAAGATCGGCTTCCTGGTCGGCGCTCTTTTTTCTGTGTGTGGGCCTTGCACCGATGACCGCGTGTTCGAGGAGCGATTCTGAGCCCAAAAAAAATCAGCGGCTGAACCTGTTGTGCACGTTTCTCCCTGTGTACTTGCACACGCTCAATGTCGTCGGCAACGACCCAACGGTGTCCATCCATTTGCTTGTTCCATCGGATGCCGGTTGCCCTCACCAGTACGCCGTTCGGCAAGTGGACTTGAAACGCATTAGCCATGCCGATGTTGTGATCGCCAACGGTCTCGGCATGGAGCCGTTTCTCGATGAGCTTCTCAAGGCGAATCCGGCGGTGAAGGTGATCTCGTTGTCCGACGACTGCGACGCCATCCAAGTAGCTACCCATCACCACGACGACCACGAGAGTCACGAACACGGTCACGACAAGGAAGTCAACGGTCATGTATGGGTGTCGCCGTTGCAAGCCGCGAAACAGGTTCGGGCGCTGGGTCAGAAGCTTGGCGTATTGGATCCATCGCGGGCGACGCAATATGCGGAGAATGCAACGGCGTTCGCGGCCAGGCTTGAAGCGGTGGGCAGCGAGATGAAGGCTGCTGCGGCGACATTCGCTCGACGGAAAATCGTCTGCTTTCATGATGCATTTGCGTATCTTGCCCGTGATCTCAGCTTGGAAGTCGTGGCCACTTTTGTCGCTGAAGCGGAAGAGTCGGTCTCGGCGCAACAGATGGTGCAATTGGTCGAAACGATTCGAAGCACCAAGGCGGCTGCCATTTTTTTTGAACCCGGGACTTCTGAGCGGACCGCGCGTACTGTGGGTCTCGACGCCGGCGTTCCCGTGTTTCCGCTCAATCCGGTGAGTGCGGTGAAGGGTGCGCCGCACGCAGATTCGTATGAACGAATTATGCGTGAAAATACGGCGACTCTCCGGCAAGCCCTGGGGGTCAAGCCGTGACACAAGGCGTCCCGAATTCGACGACCGGATTTGCCCTGCGATTGCGCGATGTAACCGTGCGATTCGGGTCGGTGGAGGTATTGTCGAACGTGAGCTTCGAGCCGGCCGTTGGAAAACTCAACGCGTTGGTGGGTCCCAACGGCGCCGGGAAGACCACTCTTCTTCGCGCTATTCTCGGAACGGTGCCATATACTGGCACTATTGAACGCGGTACGACGAAAACCAGCCGGCCCTCTCGCATTGGCTATGTGCCGCAAAAACTTTCCTTCGATCGGGGCATGCCGCTGACCGTCTTGGATTTCATCTGTTGCGGGTTGCAGCGACGTCCGTTGTGGCTTGGGTATCGCCGAAAGGCGAAGCAATTGGCCGCCGACGCGCTCCGCCGAATCGGTGGCGACGGATGGGAGAGTCGCTCCATGGGTACTCTTTCAGGGGGCGAACTTCAGCGAGTCCTTCTGGCCATGGCCCTTTCTAGCGACCCGGAGATTCTCCTTTTGGATGAACCCGTTTCCGGCGTGGACATCGCCGGTGAAGGTTTGTTTTGCGATCTCCTCGGTTCGTTGCAGACCACCGGCCACTACACCATGATTCTCGTGAGCCATGACTTGAGCATCGTCACTCGCCACGCGGACTATGTCGTTTGCTTGAATCGCACCGTGCATTGCCAAGGCAACACGGTCGAGACGCTCACCGCGGAGAATCTTCGTCGCCTTTATCATCAAGACGTCGGGCTTTTTGCTCATGACGGTCTTCATGAAGGCCACTCGCACACGCATGGCCACACGCATGGGAATTCAGCCGATGCCCATCTTTGTCGCGACCACGATGATAAAAGGGGTCCGCAATGTCCGTGATGCAATGGTGGACGACCGACGGGCTGCCTGGGTTGCACGGTGCTCTCCGTGCGGTGTTGCCGTTCCAATGGGCCCAATATGGATTCATGCTGAATGCGTTGATCGAGTGTTTGTTGCTCGCTCCTTTGTGCGCCGCGATGGGCGTGCAACTGGTCAACTTTCGATTGGCGTTTTTTTCCGATGCCGTTTCCCATTCGGCCTTCACGGGTGTCGCGGTAGGGTTTCTATTGCAGGAGTGGGCTTCGGGTTGGGGTGGAAGTTTCGATCCGCAGGTCACGCTCATCGGTTTCGGGTTGTTGGTCGCGTTTGGGGTGGCGATGGTGCGACGTCGAACCAATTTGGCCACGGACACCATCGTGGGTGTATTTTTTAGCGCCGTGGTAGCCTTGGGTTTGGCGATAGTGACCGCAAGCGGAGCAAGAACCTCCGCGTTTCAAAAATACCTCTACGGCGATATCCTCACTCTGGATGCGGCGGACTTGGTCTGGAGCGCCGTGTTAACGCTCGTGGTTGGCGTGGCGATGACCTGGTGTTTCACGCCGATGACCCTGATTGGGCTGAATCCGGAACTAGCCCATAGTCGGGGCTTGCGCGTCCGATTCCATGACTACCTTTTCTCGTTGCTGTTGGCGTTGGTGGTCACGGTGACGATTCGCACCGCTGGTATTCTGTTGGTTACAGGTATGCTGCTCGTTCCCGCCGCCACTGCACGAAACATCGCCCGGACCGCCGGAGGTATGTTCCGTTGGACCATTCTCATCGCCTGGGTTTGTAGCGTTGGCGGCACGATGGTCTCGTTTTCGACATGGCTTGAAAACGTCAGCACCGGTGCGGTGATCGTTTTGCTGGCTACCCTGTGCTTTGCGATAAGCCTGTTTTTTCGGCGAAGCGCGTAGTAGCGGTTTATAAAAAAGAAAGAACGTCCTAAATAACGCAGAAACCCTATCCAAAATAGAAGCTTACCGACGCTTTGGTTTTTCGACTTTCTTTTTCGAAGCGGTGAAATACTCGCCGCCGAATTTCTTGGTGAACCGGTCGACGCGACCCATCGAGTCGACCAATTTCTGGTTGCCCGTAAAAAACGGGTGACAAGAAGAGCAGATTTCCACTCTGAGTTCATTTTGGGTGCTACGGGTTTGCCAGGTGGTTCCGCAACCGCAACGAACGGTGCATTCCGTGTATTTTGGGTGAATGTCTTTTTTCATGGCTTTCATTTCCTTTAGCGTGGCGCGAATTCGCGTTTCTACCGCCGAAACCATCAAGTTTACCAATCCTCCGCCATGATTCAAGAGGCCACCCTGTGATTTCAGAATATTGTAACTCCCAAGTCACACGAATTGGCTCCTTCGCTTTCCGGCAGCGCGGTTCGGTTCAAACTCTACCCTTATCGCAAAGTAGATTGTCCTTGATTTCAACCGGGAAGACGTTTACCATTCACCGGTCGCTTTGCATAGGCCGATCAAATTCAAGGGCCGATCGAGCGTTCGCCGGAGTCTGGGTCGTGTCAAAAATCAAGCTTCTCTCATGCGGAATCATCCTGTGGTCATCCATTGTCCATGCGCAATCGATTGGCGAATTCGATCGCGTTGTGGGGCCGCGGGATAAAGGGGTTGAGGTCGGGTCACGGGATGATTGGGTGGTCGCCGATCTCGGGCAACAGGTCTTTCTGTGGCGGGCGTACGGGGCAAGTTTCGCAGAGGAAGAGGACGCGGTGGCCCTCCCAACGGCCTTCTGGTACGACCGGGAGTCGGGGGAGCTTTATCAATTTCACGGAACGGATTTTGTTGAAGCGGTGATTCAATTGGCGGAAATCGCGCCGGAGATTTCGTTGGACGATATCATCACCGCCGATATGGAACTCTGGAATCTTTGGAATTCCCCGGCCACGTCGCAGCCGATGGGAGTTTGGTCGCTGGTCACATATGAATCCCTGGGCTTGCAGCCTCAAAATCCGATCGTTAGCGATTCTGGAGAGAAGCGGCATATCTTGGTTGATCCTTGCATTCCGGTTTTCGCTCCACCCGGTGATGGTGAAGAAGAAGTGTCGGATGATGACACCAAATGGCAACCCGCGACCTTCACGGCCGCGAGGGTTTATTCGCTTCTCGAAACCCTGCGCGACGATCTGTGCGATGATGACTGCTCAAACTGCAGCGGGATTTGTTGCAATGATCTGTGTTGCCCAAGTGGGACACGGCGATGTTGCAATAGTCGCTGCTGCAACATGTCTAACTGTTGCGAAAGGCGCTGTTGCGCTGGCCCCTGTTGTCCGGGTGTAGCCAATAGGTGTTGTAATTTCGATGAGACGTGCTGTGGGAGTTACTGCTGCCCGCAACAAGGAGTATGTTGTCCGGAGGCGCCGGGCGGGTGCTGCCCGTATTACACCCGTTATTGTTGCCCGAGCAATTCGTCAGGGTGCTGCACCCACGGGGAATGCTGTCCGGGGGCAGGGCACTCTTCTGGTTGTTGCCCCGAGGACACTCACGCTTGTTGCGGGGAGTTTTGTTGTGAGGAATCCTTTAATTGTTGCGGTACGTTTTGTTGTGGAGGGATATGCAATGGTTGCGAAAGCGAGGGTGGCATTGGGGGCGGAACCGTGACAGTCAACCAGGGCACGGGGTGCCCTGGAGCGACGATTACCTTTATTGCGAGCGGCGTCGTGGATGGTGGCGGGACCAAGCGAGTGCAGTGCAATACGGTCGATATTTCTGCGGTGATCCCGACCTACACTTGGGTCATCACCCGACCGAGTGGTTCGACTCTCAGCGGCAGCGGCACCGCAGCATCCGTGGTGGCGACGCAGGGCGGCCAATATCAATGTGTCTTCACCGTCACCGTCAGTCGCGAATGCCCCCCTGAGCCCATAACTCTTACCGCCTCCGCCAGCGTGCCAGAATATCCCACCGTGGAGGTTCAATACAAAACCTTCATTGCGCCCAGCGCGATTTCGTCGCCTGCGGGGTACAATTACTTTGCGGGCGATAACCGCTGGTTTGGGGTTGGAAATAACTCCTCACGAAGTTTTCAGCAGGCGAGCGTGACCGTCAACCCCGCCATTGCAACGGGAATCGTAGGCACTCCGACCATGTCGTTCGGGAGAACGAAAGGATATCAAAATTCCCCTACCGGAAGCGATGTCATAGCATGTCAGCATTGCGCCGGTTCATATGGCGACTATTGCCTTGTGGCGGGTGCAACACCGGAATGCGACATGACAGCGGTTGCCGGGCAGAACGGGAACGTGTTGACGATGGTGGGTACGCGTCTCAGCCCAACGGAAATCAAGCTGCAAATCGATCTGGTTGGAAAAAATCCATGCGTGTCGGGTGCTCCCACTATCGATGCGCATTTGACGATACATTTCCGACAAACATGCACGAATGGCCAACTTGGAGTGATGGAATTCCGATTGTATGGCTATCACGACGGCTTTCCATGGCATGAACTGTACATCAATGGAGTGGATGTTTATACGCACGATCCTTGCCTGACGAACGAGGGTCCGTACTCCCTTTTTACCGATGGAGCGAATGAACATCTTTACCAAACAATCGACGATTACCACGGTCCCTACGATGGTGCACCACTTGATCAATGGCATGTAGTTCCCGGGCAATAACCCTAGTGCGAATTGGAGATATGAGATGATTCTTGTCGCTGTTTGTTTGTCAATTATTCAGATAGGTGCATTGCCGGGGGATGAACTCCCGACTGTAATGGGTTCACCCACAGTCCGCTACGAAGAAGTCAAAGCGGAGATTCGCGCAGTGTTTGAGAATGCAGCGACGTCGAAGGGGCCAAGTGCATGGAACGAATCTTGTTCTCGACTTGAAAGGCTCCCTAAAGACATTCTAGTTAGGGCGCTAGTAGCAGAGATCGCACAAGATGGAGAGCCACCTAATTCGCGGATTCGAATTCTGGCCTATACGGTTCTCTCGCGGATTGGGGCGGCAAACGATCCTGCGGTGTTTGATTTGTTTGTAGAAGGAATGTCGGACCCGTCCCTAAGTGCGATCTGTTTTGACGGGCTAGTCAAAGCCCCGCCCGATCGACACGCGGAGGTCGTGGAACGGCTGATACCCTTGGTTACAGACAACACACTTCAATCCGCCACACGCATTTCGCTGGTTCGTAGCATTGGTCGCATAGGGCCGTCAGCTGGCGAGGCCGTTGAGATCCTGTTGAAGTTGTATAGGAATGACCAGGAGGCTGATTCAGGATTGCGCGCAGCTGCGGCGGCATCGTTACTCCGCATTGTTGAATTGGAGCGAGCGCTGGAGTTGTTGCGGGACACGAAACCACCACTCACGAAGCATGTGGTTGGTTCGTTCGGAACGTTCATTGGAGAGACGGACGAACGATTGCAGTACGATTTGCCGGACGAGTATTGCAACGCGCGCGCCAAGGTGCGCCAGTACGTGATTGAAAAACTTTTTGACGACGATCGCGAAGTTCGGGAAACCGCCGTGCAAGTCCTTAACTGGTCCTTCAGCGCGGACTGGGTTATTTTTCACACCGAGGACAAATACGAATGGGAGCCGGTGCTTCGGGCGGCGATGGAGAGGATAGCGACCCAAGACCCAGATGAAGTGCTGCGCGGACAAGCAAGAGAGGCCATAGAGAGATTTCCGCAACGCGTTGAGGCGACCTTGCGAAGACGGCAAAGTGCAGCGGAGAAAAAAGCAAACGACCCATCGAAAAAGTAGGGTCGTATTGTCCGCACTATCAACTCGACATTGGCCTAACGCCCCGGTCGCTTTCGGGTTGGGCTCGCGCCGACTCAAAAGGTGAAGCCATTCCCGTGTTTTTAGCAGGCGGCGGAATCTTGGATTCGGTTTGACAGGTCTGTACAACTGATGATTCGCCCGACCCGAATATTTCGGTCGCGGCGAGGAATACGATTCTTGTCATGGAAGCGAATGTTCTAACCCTCTCTTGTGGTTCATGCGGGAATCTGATGCGTGTGGCCGGCGAGCATGTGCAAACGCTGGTGGCGTGTCCGCATTGCGGACAGATGTTGGAACCCTGGCGGGCGTTTCCGCCGGGGTACACACCTGGGAATTCGCCGCCAGTCATGCTGGTGGCCGGTGGTCATCTCCCTATGGTTCCGGGGGTCGTTTCGCACCGAAGCAAGGTCGTGGCGGGAGTGCTTGGAATCCTGTTGGGGTCGTTGGGCGTGCATCGGTTTTACCTGGGGTACGTGGGGATCGGCGTGTTGCAGATCATCGTGTCGGTGGTGACGTTCGGGATCGGAGGGATTTGGGGATTCGTTGAGGGGATTCTGTGCCTCGTCGGGTCGATGCGGGATGTGGACGGATTGCCGTTGAGGGATTGAGGTCGCAAAAAACTGAAGCAATTCCAGTCGAGTTATCGGTCCTTTGTTGGCGCGTTTTCGGCGAAAAACGTCGTTTTATTGGACCAAGTAATAGTCCAATAACTGAAACTCGCGGTCCAATAATTGCAGCCTTTTTGATCGGAAATCGAGGGCTATTTCGCGAAAACCGCGTTTTCATGCTCGAGGATGAGGGTGCAGGTGTCGCGCGGTGTCACATTACTTTTCAGGCGATAGGCCGGAAGAAGAAGGCCGGTGCAACTCTGTTGGGGCTGTGTCATTTGGTGGCACTTTTCCCAAGGTAGCCGCTTCGCGGCAACCTTGGGCTATTGGACGCAACGCCGTTGGCGTTGGTGGATGTCGGGTCGATGACCCGACCTACGGATGACCGCTCCATGTCTGTCGCGGTTCGGATCATCCCGCACGATTGCTTCGCAACGATGGGGCACTCGGCGCGTCAAGACATCGTTCGGGGACCTATGAAAGACTCTTGTTTTTCTTGTGGATTTTTTCGACGAATGAGTCAATAAGCTCGGAGTAATAATAGTTTTGATGATCATCGCGGCGAGCACTGGTCTCAAGAATTGACCAATAGGACTCGCGCGATCTCAACTCCGATTCTGAAACCGTGAGCAGTTCCGTTTCCAATAGATTACCCGTCGGCCTTGTGCTTACAGGCAGTTGCAGTCCAAACATAAATAGTAGGGTTGATTGGCATATCGATTGTTTTGTCTCATAAGGTACGTTTTGACCTGCGTCCGCAACGATCTTCACGATGCGCGCAACAGCCTTGATCGCATCATCGGGTATGCTCTCCGGAAAAATCGTCGTGGTGGGTTCGTTGGCGGTACCGTGATTCGGGTGAGCAAGTCCAACGAGCGCCTCGAGTTTGTTGACCACGTCCTTCAACAAATAGTGATACCGGTTGGACCATTCGGAGTATCCTATCCGTTGCTTTGGTGTGCGAAAGTTACGGCAGATCTTCTCGGCGAGAAAAGGAAAATAGTGAACACCCATTGGCAGGCCATTCCACTCGTTGCTTGTCTGATAGAAGGAATTGAGATTCATCTGGAACAAGAGTTCAATGCCGAGCCACAAGGGGGCTTCTGATTTCCCGTCCCTGTGGAATTCTCGTACTTCCTGATTGTAAGTGTCGGTGTCGGGGGCCATTGCTTTCTCGTCGAGGTGCTGATCGGCGAATTCAACAACAATACCCCATAGCACTACTTTTTCGGCGAGTTGAATATCCGAAAGCAGGAAATGCAAAAGTGGGAGTTCGGGCCCAAGAGGTTCCCAGCGCACGTAATCTCCAACCACCCGGAGTTCGCGTGCAAGCGGGCCATGCGGTTGGCAAAGCAAGGACTCTACAAGCAAGGAAATCGGTTCGTTGTCAATCTGTCTCGCGCGTTCAGCAAAAACCCGCAAGCCCATTAGCGGATTTGTTCGGGCCAAGTAGTCCATGTATGGTTTGTTTGTTCCAATTCTGGCTAACACGTCAGTGGCGGTGTCACACATTTCGTTCGCAACACTTTCGACGCGTGCAACAAGGCTTTCAGTCACTCGACGTGTACGCGCTGGCGCTAACCGCCCCACTGACCTTACGAGCCACCGCACTGGCTTTGGGCAAGGCGGCAATTCGGCAGCAAAGTGTTTGCGCGTTTCGGAATCGCGTACATCATCCAAAAGTCGCAAGGCGCTTTTGAGCCTCAAAGCGATATGGTCGCGCCAAGTCCTTCGTTCCTGCATATTGCGCAAGATCCGTTCGTGGGTATCCAGAAATCGGTTCAAAACAACGAAGCTCTCAGGGATCAAGAGCTCGTCAACAAGGCGATTTAGCTCTTTCAGCTTTTTCGGCGGTATCCGTTTGCGGTACCCTCCTTGGGCGCATAGGTATGAGGTAGCCAAAAGCAATACGATAAACGCCCAAGTCCCATGACAACCATTGTTTACATTACCTTGATTTGGTGACACGTTCGCCTGATCCTTCAGAATGAGTAGAAAACTGATGAAACCCATTCCAATGAACGCGGCCCAATCCAGTTTGGTAAGATGTAGTAGGGCAGTGCGGCGTCGATGCTCCGGCATGACGCTCCATATGGCGATGAGCAGAGCCAAATAGGTCATGAATCCATCGGGGGTCATGATACGGTTTTACCTCAAAACGGGGGTGGGACAAAGGAGGAAGGAAGAAGGAACGGAGGGAAATGTGGAGGATTTGGTGGTTGAAATGGCGAAAGATGAAGGGGCGATGAGGCGATCGACGAAGCGATGCCGCAACCCCTGTGGGGTTGTGTCATATTATGGCACTATGCTCCCAGGGTAGCCGCTGCGCGGCAACCCTGGGCTGAATGACGCAACGCCGTTGGCGTTGAATCTCCCCCATCTCCAGAGGAGATGGGCCACCCGACCCGGCCCTCCCCCTGGAAGGGGGAGGGAGGATTATTTGAACGGCGAGTTAACCCTGGGCGGCGCTGCGCTCTGCCCAGGGCTATCATGTGGCAGGCTTTCAGCCTGCTCTATAGCGAACAGTGGAACCGGCTCTGGGAGTTAACCCTGGGCGGCGCTGCGCTCTGCCCAGGGCTGTCCTGTGGCAGGCTTTCAGCCT
>JBBTCX010000273.1:0-8525 GCA_038043045.1 Planctomycetota bacterium
CCCAACAACAACACATCCTCGCCGAAATGTTTGCGAAGTCCGGCGTGCAACCGATCCCGCAGCTTTATCATGTGAGGTCCCTTCGATGATCGTGCCGCCAACTCCGCCGCGGCGCCCAGTCCAACAATCGCCGCAACCGCCTCCGTTCCCGCCCGACGACCGCTCTCATGACCCGAGCCCTGAAGCAACGATGTTAGCTTCACCCCGCGCTTGATATACAGGGCCCCAATTCCTTGCGGCGCGTACAACTTATGCCCCGCGATGCTCAGAAAATCCACGCCGAGCTTGTCCACTTGCGTTTCCACTTTGCCGCAGGATTGTGCCGCATCGGTATGAAACAAAACGCCGCCTACTCGCGCAATCTCCGAAATTTCCGCGATCGGTTGCAACGTTCCAACTTCGTTGTTCGCGTGCATGACTGAAATCAAAATCGTGTCCGGACGCACTTCGCCGGCCACGTCGTGTGGATCGATGCGACCGTACGCATCCACGCCGATGCGACTGATCTCAAACCCATCCTGTTCCAAATGCTTGCACGGCTCCGTCACCGCCGGATGTTCGACCGCAGAAATAATGATGTGACGCCCGCGCTTCTTGAACGCATCCGCCACGCCCTTGATCACAAAGTTATTCGACTCCGTACCGCCGGACGTAAACACAATTTCATCGGACGACGCGCCCAATAGTTCCGCGACCTGCCGCCGTGCCTTATCCACGGCCTCTTTCATCGAACGACCCAGAGGATGCGAACTCGACGCGTTACCATAAAACTCGCCCAAATACGGCAACATGGCCTCTCGCACCGCCGGGTCCACCGGCGTCGAAGCGTTGTAATCAAGGTAAATACAATTCGTCATCATTCGGGTTTCCTCCGTTGGTATTTCCTCTTTCCTCTCAGGGCAATCGCCTGACCCGTGAGGACGGAAAGTCCATGCGATGTTATCCGTCCACCGCAATCATTTCGAGTGGCACGCCGATTGCCTGTTGATCATGGGGTTCTGGGCGTGGAAAACACGCGGGACTCGAATGAGCGCGACTGCGGAAACGCGCACCCGACTTTGAACCCACCTCAGGATCCCTTGGAGGAACGGATCATGCACATCGTCATAGCGGATAAATACCCAGCCAACAGCGTGCAACAATTGCGAGATGCCGGTTGCCAAGTCACCCTTGCTGCGGAGACAAACGACGCCGCCCTGAAGGATACCTTGCGTAAAACCGGTTGTTCGGTTTTGGTGGTTCGGAGCCGAAAGGTGACACGCGACGTCTTATTGAGCACGCCAACCCTGAGAATGGTCATCCGCGCCGGCAGTGGAACCGACACCATCGATGTGGACGCAGCCAACGAGTTCGGCGTCCGCGTCTGCAACTGTCCCGGTACCAACTCGGTCGCGGTTGCCGAACTGACCTTCGGACTGATGATCGCCCTCGACCGTCGGATCGTGGACGAAACCGACGATCTTCGCCGAGGGATTTGGAACAAAAAGGAATATGGCAAGGCCAAGGGCTTAAAAGGATCGACGTTGGGAATCGTGGGTCTGGGACGAATTGGCCAGGAAGTAGCCAAACGCGCCCGGGCATTTGAGATGAACATTCTTTACTTCGACCCATTGGATCGGGCAACGGTCGCAGCCGAATTGGGTGCCAAGCAGACGACACTCGTTGAACTTCTCGGGGCATCGGATTTTGTGACCCTTCATGTCCCCGGCGGCGGCGAAACTCGCCACATGATCGGCGAACGCGAACTGGGGCTGATGAAGCGAAATGCTTTTCTGATCAATTGCAGTCGCGGTGGCATTGTCGATGAAGAAGCTTTGTCGCATGCACTGGAAACCGGCCAAATCGCCGGAGCGGCCTTGGATGTTTTTGAAATCGAACCGGGCGCGAACGACACGGAGTTCCTGAACCCAGTCGGTCAGGTCCCCCATCTCTATGGCACGCACCATGTCGGCGCTTCCACGGAACAGGCCCAAAGCGCCGTCGCGGAAGAGGTCGCCCACATCATTGGTGAGTTTATGAATAAAGGAGAGTTTCTACACTGCGTAAACCCCCCGGAGTTCGCTTGCATGGCCTGAGGGTGATACAGGAGTCGTAAGAACTCCTTGGCTATTCATAATCAACCGTAATAGGTGTCATGGCACGACTTGTTATGAGGTGTTTATGAGCACAATGTGACTCGTTGAAATTCTGCGCAAGTTGCTCGAGCTTTCGCCCGAACGATCAAGCTCGATGGAACTGAGACGCCATGACCAAGTCGCAAAAGGCCTTCATGGCGGGTGACACATATTTATCGATATGTCGAACGAGATAAATGGACCTCTGAAGACGAAATCCATCCATCGCAATCCTTTTTACCCGTTTTCGGGCAAGTTCATCGGCAATTGCGCGTTGCGACAGATAACCGAAGCCGATCCCGGAAGCCACCAATGATCGCACAGCCTCCGGACAGCCAAGCTCAATCATCCTCCCAACTTCGCCCCCGGCTTTCGTGAACCACGTCTCGAAGAGCTCGCGCGTCGAAGAGCCGCGCCCCCTGACCACCCAGGTCTGATTCTCTAATAACTTCATTGTGATTCGACGTTGTTTAAACAAGGGGTGCGCCGGACTTGCAAAGCACACAATTTCGTCTTCGGCGATCGGCTCTGCCTGTATTTCGATTGAATCCGGCAGCCCACCAACAAACCCCAGGTCCACTTCATTGTGAAGCACCTTCTGCACGATGCTTTTCGAATTCTCCACGCTGTAATGAAGTTCCACGCCAGGAAAACGGGCGTGAAATCGCCCCAGAATGCTGGGAAGAATGTAGAATCCCGGCGTGGTGCCGGCTCCAATTCGCACCCTCCCATCCTTCACGGACCGGTGCTCGATGATCGACTCGGAGACACGTTCGAGGCTTCCAAGAAGTCGACTCGCCTCCTGAGCAAGAGTCCGTCCCGCATCCGTTAGAAACAGCGTCTTGCCAACCTGTTCTAATAGAGCAACGCCAAGATCGCGCCGAAGCTGTTGCATTTGTCGAGATACCGCCGGTTGGGATAGATAAAGCTCGTCCGCCGCCTTCGTGAAGTGCAAGTGCTTGGCCACCACCAAAAAGGTTTTTAAATGAATCGGATTCAGCATCGCCGCTACGCTCCATAATGGATTTGCATGATTAGGATACCATCAATTCATTTTCATCATAGCTCATCGCGGGCTATATTTCCAATGAATGCTGAAGTTTTTTGATCTCATGGAGTTTCCCATGATCGGAGGCGGTTCCGTGATCGCTGAAAAGTCTCTTCGCGACGCCGTGCGCCGGGCATATTCCGCCGCTGCGGAACGACCGACGGTCAAGCATGCCTTTCCGGTGGGTCGTCCTTTTGCGGAGAGCCTCGGATACCCGGCGGATTTGCTCGACACGATTCCGCCGATTGCTTATGAGGCCTTTTCGGGCGTTTCTTGTGTGTCTCTTTTTTCCGAAATCCCGTTTGGATCGAGATTACTCGATTTGGGTTGTGGCGCCGGTCTCGATTCTATCATTGCCGCCAAACGAGTCGGCCCCGGTGGATCCGTCACCGGCGTGGATTTCAGCGAAGAGATGCTAGAGCGATCCCAGAAAGCCGCCGGACAAAGCGCCATCGACAATGTCCACTTCCAACGGGCCGACGCCGAATCGCTTCCGTTCGACGATGCCACGTTCGATGTCGCCCTTGTCAACGGGATTTTCAATCTCAACCCCAAACGTGAGGCAATCTTTCGAGAATTGGCGAGGGTAGTAAAGCCAGGCGGCGCGGTTTGGGCCGCGGAACTGATACTCAGCGAACCACTCTCCGCTGAAGTACTCGTTGACGAAACCCAATGGTTTGCCTGAGTCGCAGGGGCCAAGGAAGGCGGTGCCTTTCTCGACGAGTTTCGAACCGCGGGGTTTCGCGACGCCCGGATCTTTCGCAGAACGAGAAACGCTCGCACAAAGAATCCGGCTGTACTAGCCGCGGAGGTCAGAGCCGCACGATGACACAACGCGCATGAAAAGGAAACTGCCGGAACGGAAGTCGGAGAAGAATTCGTTGCGAAGGTTTCATGTAAAACGTCGCAGTCAAGCGTTTGGTTGAAGGTGATCTCGTGTACACTCTACCGTTATGATTCGGTGGAGACGGGAAGCGATTGTTGTTCTTGTGCTGGCGACGATCGTTCACGCCGGCATGGTCGGGTGGACCTACGCCCGCAGCGGATCCATCACCACGCACGCTTTCCGCTCACTCGATAGTCAAGAGTATTTCCGCATCGCGAAGAACATCGCGGAACAAGGATACTTCAGCCAAAGCGATCAACCGCCCCTTCAACCCGACACTTGGCGGACACCGGGTTATCCGCTTCTGCTTTCCGTCCTCTTTCTTTCTTTCGGTCCGTCGTCGGCTGCGATCATCCTCTTGCAACAAGCCCTGGGAATTCTCAATGCGATTCTCGTATTTCGGATCGCGGCCAATTCGATGTCGCCGAAACGTGCGATGATCCCCGCAATCGTCTTCCTTTTCGAACCCTATCATTTGTTCTACTCGCTCTGGATTATGTCCGAGACATGGTTTGTCACTATCTTGCTGCTGAACTGGTGCCTATGGATCCGAATTTTGCGGTCTCCAAAGAAAGTGGAAATTGCAACGTGCGGTGCTCTCTGTGGTTTATTGATCCTCATCCGACCCTTGGCCATCTTGGTTCCTGTTGCCTTAACCGTGGGCTTGATCTTCCGGGCCATGAGAAAAGAAACCGCCGCTCGATCGCGCTTCCCCCTTTACGTCTGCGTCTTGTACGCTATGTCGTGTCTGTTGGTCACCGGCGCATGGATGGCGCGCAATCACATCGTGGCTGGACGCTTCGCGCTTTCCGATCAAGGCGGAGTCGTTCTCGCCTATTTCAAAGCCGCGGAGGTGATGCTTTGGCGAACCGGCAGAGCCCAAGAACGCTACCTTGAACTCTCGACCGACCCCGCCCAAGCACGCCAACCCCACACCGTGTGGGACCAAATCGACGAAGCCTTGCGAGAGAAATTCTCCGATCTTCCGAGGGAACAACGGTCCGACCTAAAATGGAGCAACCTCGCACAGGGAAATAAAACGTCCGTCAGTTCGTTCCGCGTTTCCGACGAACTGGCGACGATCGGCGTGAACGAATTGTGTCGATCACCCTGGAATACGTTCGCGTGCTGCGTCAGTCGAATGGTCGCGAACTTGACCTTTCCCTTGAGCAATGCCCTCTGGCCGCCAAGTGGAGTCACGGTAAACAAGACAACATCGCTCGCTCTTGGCGCTATTTATTCGGCGGTTGGCCTTGCGGTTTTCATCCGCCTTTTCCGGACAAAGTGGACGTTCGATCAGATGTTTTTCTCGCTGGCCTGCGCAACCGCGCTGATTCTCGCCACCGTCCCGCAAGTGGATCCACGCTTTCGACTACCGCTCATTCCTCTGATGGTCGTACTGGCTCTTCTTCCAAGAGAAACGACCGTTACGGATCGATCCGACCGGTAATCCCCAAGTAATCCTGCATGGCCGGATCCCCGTCGGTTTCGATCGAAATCAACCGCGGATTCACGAAATTCACGAAATCGCCAAGTGTCAACCCTTGGGCACACAACGGCGGAGTGAAATCCTCAAGATCATGGATGATGTCCATAATCTGCTGGCCTTCGCCCGCCGCATCGGTCAACGCCATGTCATCCGTCGCCGACGCCGCTCCGCACACCACGCCCAACTGTCGAATCGTTGTCGCAATCCCGGTCGGCGTGGTGACAATTCCCGGCACTCCGTCGGCGCAAGTTTGGAATTGCATTTCCGTCAAGATGTTCAGATCCACGCAGGCCGCAAACAAGTTGCAATCACCCAAAGTCGGCGCCCCCTGTTGGAAGCAGCCACGCAACGCCAGAAGCTCGCCTTCCAGTCCGTTGTTGTCCCGATCCGCCACCATCGCAATCGATAAGTCATTCAACCGAACCGACGTTTCCACCGGCGCCGTATTGATATCGTCTGTGATCAACAATTGCGGCGGCACCTCCTGCTGCGCACAGACTAACACCGTCGTGTTCTCACGTAGGTTCAAGGCTTTTACCACCGTGCACGTCGTTCGCTCCAAAATGCCTAATCCCATGCCCACTTGCACCGGAATCATCGCGCAATCCGCGCCCTTGAACGCATGACACCGACCCTGTTGAGCGGCCGTCTCATTGTCCGTCCCGCCCATGATCGTTTCACAGTCCGCCGGCTGATTCAGAAAATCGTTGAGCGTCTTCCCCGTGTTCTGACAATTGGCCTTCAGCAACCCCGACGCCGTCAAACTCGCAAACAACTGGTTAATCACATCGTCCGCGATTCCCACGTACGCATCATCCGAACCCGGAACTTGATCCGGGAAACCCGGAGCCGGCGCCGGCGACAACACCGCTCCCGGTGTCGGCGGAATCGTCGGATCCGTTTGAATCGTAGTGAAAGTCGCGTCCAAACTCGCTCGAAGACCCAGCGGGCTGATATCCACCACATTCAACCCAGCCATCAAGGTCACCATAAATCCTTGAATGGCCTCCGGCGCGACAACGATTTCACCCAAACCGATCGGATCCGGTTCCGACGAACCCACCGCATCTTGCACGGCTTGGTCCGTCGCCGACGACTCCACCGATGGAATCAGGAAGTCGTAGAACGGATTATCTTCGTTGGGCAAGAATCCAAGGGTTAACAAGTCGAGCAAGAATCCCGCAAATGCCGAGGCAAATTCGCATAGATCGCACACCCAACAGCTCGTTCCCGATCCCCGATCGTCCGTGTCGGCCATCGACGTGCCCTTGCTAAACGTCGGTTCTCCGGGTTGTTCCAACCCCTTGATCATGTTCTCGGTGATGTCGAACTCTAACCACATCCCCGTTGTCGAAGTGATCACGTCCGAATGCACATCGGACCGCTCCGCGCATTCGCCGAAAATGCCCGACTCTTCGCAATGACCATCCACGGCCAGATACGTCGTCAGATCGGGAAGGTTGATTCGCACCCGAATTCGATCATCCAATAACGTAACGTCAATCGAAAGCTGATTCGGATTCCCGGTCGCATAAGGCGAAATGGGCCGAACGTCCGCATGAACGTTGCAACAACAATCAAATTCGACGGTCACACAGTTGTCACACCCATTTTGTTCCTGAATCTTTGACCGAACGGTGTCTAGAAACTGCTGACCCACCTCGGCGCTTCGCTCTTCGAACAACTGCCGAATCGCATCCGCGCTCAACCCTACGACAATGGCGTTCGGAAGATTGTCCACGTCCTTCCCCACGCTCCCGGTCGCAAACAACCGCGTCGCAAACGATCGGCTCGAGGTATCATCCAGCGTGTCCACCACGACGCGATTCGACCCGCGATCAAACGAACCCAGCGGATGATTCCCCGTATTGATGTCAAACAGAATATCCGTCTGCCCGATCAACTCGTTGAAATTCAGACAGAAATTATCCACCGAGTTCTCGCCGTCGCCCATTGTGAAAATCTGACCGCTGGTGTCCACTTTCATCCCGTTGATCGCCAGGTGATTGATTGGCTTACCGCTCAGCACTTTTCCGATGACAGGCGTTGGCACTACGTTCGTTACTTGACCCGCCATCGGCGAAGCCAGAATGATTTCCAAACCGCTCGACGTTCCGATATCCCGCACATCGTCGTGATAACACGACACCGGCCAACCGGCCGGCAGCGCCGTCGGATGCGGTTCTCCGTCGACGACCACAATGTGTCCGCCACCGCCGAGTCCCTCCAGCTTCATGCTGATCGTGTTCGAACTCAGCACTCCCAAAACACCCTGTCGAACAAAGAGATCCGACACATGGACCAGGTTGTTGTTGATCAGCACGTTGCCGCTAAACGGCCCACCCGGAAACTGCGTCGCCGGGTTGATACCCAGCTCCGCCAAAAGATCGACCCCGTCCACTTTCACGAACAGACTCGCCGGATCAACTTGCGGAATCGCCGCCACCACTGGCGTGATGTCACCCTCAGACGCACTAACCACTTGCCCCGATGGCTCCACTACGTCCAAGTACGGAATATTCGTGCAAAACGCATAGGCCGTATTGTTGCCGTCCGCCACCGTGATCTTCACCATCGCCACCGGCGCGTACACCCGATGCCGGTTATTCCCCGTTTGCCGGATGATGCAACTTTCACTTAAATTCAAAGCCGCCAACTCAATAAAATCGCCATCCTGAATCGTCGCAGCTCCAAGCGTCACGCCATCCGGATTGATCGCCTGAAGCTCGGTCGTAATGGTTGCCCCCGGTCCGGCTCCGAGGATTTCAAAATCCACTTGATGCCAACTCGTGCATCGATCCACGTGCGGCGACTTGTCGCGTCCCAGTCCGGTGACAGGCAGCAACGCGCACCGTGCCATCAAAGCAGCGGAATTGCACCCAGCGTCCCCATTGTCCGTAAAACCATCGCAATCGTTATCGATCCCGTCGTTGCAGGTAATCCCCGACGGGCCCTCGGGTTCAGGAAGGCCCGGGGTCACATTGCAAA
>JBBTCX010000274.1:0-20197 GCA_038043045.1 Planctomycetota bacterium
CCCGTCAAGCCCGGTTTGACAAGAAGGCGTTGGCGACGAAAAGTGTCATACGCAGCCACTTGGTCCGGCAGCGTCGGCCTCGGTCCGACCAGCGACATATCGCCTTTCAACACGTTGATGATCTGGGGCAACTCGTCGATCTTGAACCGCCGCAAGAATCGTCCGACTAGGGTGATGTCCGCGTGATGCAGAGGGACCAACTCTTTCGGATCAGGTCGTCGACCTGCTCGCATCGTCCGAAACTTCCACGGCTGGAAAATCTCGCCGCCCTTCCCCGCTCGATCTTGAAAGAAAAAGACCGATCCGCCGTCGAACAACTTAATGAGCAAGGAGATGATGAGTAGGAAGGGAAGGGCCAAGAGGAATATCAGGAATCCAAAAACCAAATCGAAAACCCGCTTCCCACATCTAGGCCAAGCCGCCGGTTCAGTTCCTTGCGGCGAAGATGTTGCCTTATCGAACGTCATTGCCTTAACCTTAGGATTCACCGCCAAACCGGAATTCTTTCATTCGTCGAACCGCCGATCCTAATCGTTATCGGAGCATTGACGACGGCAACCAAAGCCTTACACTTCGATTCTTGATTAGTGATCCACAGCGGCCTGCGTGACCGCCGCAACCGAGAAGTCTTTTTTAAAATCGGGAGACGCACGGATGCTTCAGCAAAAATGGCAACGAATCGCTCGCATGGCGGTCTGTGGGGCGTTTCTCCTCCAGGCCGCAGGGTGCAATTTTCAAGCCTTCAATGAGGCCATTCAGACCATCTTTTTGGGGGTGACCGCTGCCGGCGCGGTGGCGATCCTTCAAAACATCTGAAACCGCTTTTTGTCCTCGGCGACTGGGTGACTTTTCGCGTGACCAACCGCGTTGACGGCTAGAGTTCGTCCTTTATACTCATCGACTTCAACCCCGGGAACCCGGACGGGTCCGGGTGGATTGCGCGCGTTCTATTGAGGCTCAGGCAGGAGACGCCTATGGAAAATCGGTTTTCGCGTCGTTGGTGTGATTTCACAGTCGGATGGACCCTCTTTGGCTGGGGGTCACTGCTTTTTATTGCGGGAGGAGCCGTCGCCCAGTCCGCATCGATCGATCGACCGGTTCAAACCAAATCGGCCGTGACGGATATCCCCGCCGGCAGGACGGTGGAAGGGCTCTTCGAGGATTTTCTCCATTACGCCCGCATCGGTCGATTCACGCAGGCGGAGGCGTTCGCCGCGACCTTGTTGGCTCATCCCGAACTTGATCCGCTTGTAATCCTCGAAGCCGCGAAAAAGGACAAGAAATGCGTCGATACGCTGTTGATCATGATCAATCATTCGTCCTTGTCGGCAAGCGCCGCCAAAGTGCTGGAACTGATTGAAAACGGTGAACGCCTTCGTCGACAGGACCTCGAACGCATCGTCGCCAATATTGAACTCCTCGCCGGTGATCCGCAGCAGGAATTCTTCGCCACCATGCGCCTCATTGAATCCGGGGAATACGCCGTTCCCTCGTTGGTTCAAGTGCTGTTGGACCCGGGCAAATCATCCCTTTGGCCTCGTGTCATCTCCGCCCTGCCAAAGCTCGGCAAAAGTGCGGTGAATCCGCTGGTCATGGCCCTTCAAGTTCGAAACCTTAACGTCCGCGTCAACGTGATTCGTGCCCTCGGCGAAATAGGCTATCCACAGGAAATCCCTTATTTGCTCAAAGCCATGGCCGACGAACAATCGCCCGTGGAGGTTCGAGACGCCTGCAACCACGCCATCGCCCGAATTGAACAAATCACCGGACGCTCGTTTTCCCGATCTTACGATCAACACTTCTTCGACCTCGCCGATCGATATTACAACGAAGACGATTCCGTTCGTTCAGACCCCCGATTGGACGAAGCCAATGTCTGGTTTTGGGATGAGACCGCGCAGGCTCTTTCGCGCGTTGTTGTCCCGCAGCGAGTTTTCAACCCCGTGATGGCCATGCGCTGTTGCGACGAAGCCCTTCGATTCCGCAGTGATCATCACGACGCGATATCCCTTTGGCTAGCGGCCAATATCCGCCGTGAAAGTCGCCTAGGCCTCAACGTCGAAAGCTCAAACCCGGATGAAAAAGGCGAAACGGATCCGACCCGACCGGAAATATTCCCGCGAGCATTGTATTTCACGCAGACAGCCGGCGCTCGCTATGCCCACCGCGTTCTTGAGCGCGGCGTCGCCGATCAGGATGCCCAAGTAGCTCTCGGCGCCATCGAAGCCCTCCGCGCCACCGCGGGTGAAAGCTCGCTCATCGGAATGGAAGACCTGAAGCAACCCTTGGTTCAAGCGCTTCGATTCCCCGATCTCCTGGTGCGAATTCGCGCGTCTCTGGCCTTGGGCGCCGCGTTGCCTCGGTCCCAATTCTCCGATTCACAATTCGTGATCCCGTTACTGGCGATGGCCATCGCCCAGACCGGTCGGGAACAAGTGGTGGTGGTTGATCCCGACGACCAAAATCTCAATCGCGTCGCGGGCGCTTTGCGACAAACCGGTCGCGAGGTCATCGCCGAAAAATCATTCTTCCGCGCCGTCGATCGCTCTCGAAGCGAGTTCCAGCAGTTGTCCGCCGTTTTCGTGTCCACGGATATTGCCGATCCCGACTTGCGAACGGCGATCGCCACCTTCCGATCGGAGTTTGCCTTTTCCAAAACACCGGTCATTGTTCTGACCAAATCGAGACAGTCGGTCCAGGCTGAGGATGTGGTGAATCGTCATCCTTATCTGGCGAGCGTGAACGCGGATGTGGAGGCGACCCTCCTGGAAAATGCCGTGGTTCGACTTCGCGAGCACATGAGTTCATCCACGATCGACGCCGTCACGGCGGGACAGATCGCTCTATCAACCGTTGATGTTCTACATCAAATCGCGTTGGATGGAAGAACGATTTACGATCTTTCGCCCGCGGAACCGGCCCTTATCGCTTCGCTCTCCGCAACGGATGACGAACTTCAAGTGCGCGCTGTCGGCGTCTTAGCCCTGTTGCCGACTCCGACGTCCCAACGCGCCATTGCCCACGTAGGATTGGACGACACCCAATCGGAACCCTTTCGCCTTGCAGCTTTGGAAGCCTTGGCCGTTTCCGCCAGACGACACGGCAATCTTCTGGAAGAAGACCAGACGGCGGTTTTGATCGGACTCGCACGCGACGAACAGAACCTCGTTCTCCGAACAGCCGCCAGCAAAGCCCTAGGGACTTTGAACCTAGCGAACAACAGAGCCAGTGAGATTATTCGCGGGTTCTACGGTGGATAGCGGATCAAGGAATCGCCGAAAAACGTCGGGGTTACGATATCGGCGCTTCGAGGTGCGCTCTAATTTTATGTAAAGCTTCCGACTCGATCTGTCGTACGCGCTCTCTCGTCAAATTGATCTTTACCCCAATCTCCTTCAGCGTCATGGGTTCTTCCCCATTCAGCCCATATCGCAGTCGAAGGATTTTTTCTTCCCGCTCGTCCAAATCTTTCAAAAGCGCAATCACTTGGATCGTTTCCGCTTCCGACGACAAGATGTCTTCCGGAAGAGGCGTCCGATGATCGGCCAAAGAATCAGACAATCCCTGCCCTTCGGTTCCCTCCAAGACCTGCGTGGGCGAGGACACCGCCTTGACCGCGTCGCGAATATGCTCAACCTTGCTTTCGCTCATGTGCATTCGCTTGGCCATTTCCTCCAACGTCGGCGGACGCCCCTCGGTTTCGATGAACTGCTCGCGGGTCTCCCGAAATCGAGAAATCATTTCGACCATATAGGCCGGAATGTGCACGGTCTTGTCCCCATTGATAAGACTTCGCTTGATCGCTTGCTTGATCCACCACGATGCGTACGTGCTGAATCGTGTGTTTTGACCCGGGTCAAATCCCTCCACGGCCCGCATAAGCCCGAGGTTGCCTTCATTGATAAGATCATTGATGGGTACACCGCGCTTGGCGTACTTCTTGGCGATGTTGACGACCAATCGAAGATTGGACCGGACCATTCGCTCCCTGGCTTGGGAGGCGTCGGACTCGGCTCGTTCCCGTTCGCCAAGAGAAACACTGCCGAGGTTGAACCCCTCGGTTGTCTCCGATCCGGCGCGAACCAGCTTCGCCAGGTGCTTCTCTTCGTCGGCGGACAAGAGCGGCGCCTCGTTGATCTGTCGCAAATAAATTTGTAAACCAGCGTCTACAGCGATGATAGAAGTCTCCGTTCAGTTGATGGAAAACCGTTCGGAGGACTCGCAGCAATCGCCCTTATCGGGCGGCCCACCAAGTTGGCGCTCGCATCGCAGGAGAGATGCGCGCAGAGTAGACGCGGTCGGGGATGGTCGGGTTCCCTTACGGAAGGTCCGTGGGTTCATCCATGCTGGTTGGACTGCTTTCCAATCCCCCACTGGTAGCCGCACGGGGCACAGGCGGAACAAACGCCGGCTGTGGAACGATATGAATCGATTCCTCCCC
Organism: Planctomycetota bacterium; assembly: GCA_038043045.1. Lineage (GTDB taxonomy): Bacteria > Planctomycetota > Phycisphaerae > UBA1845 > UBA1845 > JBBTCX01. The sequence continues at coordinate 4,442 of JBBTCX010000274.1, forward strand.
AGGTCCGTGAAGGCCGCCACGACGGCTCTTGGGTCTTTTCCCTCCCCCTAATCCCGAATCCGCATCCTGCTCCACGGACCATTCCGCTCGCTTCTTGGAGAGTCCGATCTTCCGCTCGGCAGGGTCGACACGGAGGATTTTCACCAAGATCTTGTCGCCGATTTTGACCTCGGCGTGCGGGTCCTCGACCTTATGATCGGCTAATTCGCTGACGTGAAGTAGTCCCTCAAGGTCCCTTTCCAACTCCACAAAGACCCCGAAATTCGTAATCTTCGTGACCGTCCCTTCGACAATTTGACCCGGGATATAGTTTTCGATGACCGCGCGTGCCCACGGGTCTTCATGCAACTGTTTAAGCCCGAGAGCAATTCGCTGTTTTTCTTCCTCAACGGTTAACACGACGCAATCGATCGTGTCCCCCTTCTTCAAAACCTCAGATGGATGGTTGACCTTTTTCGTCCAACTCATGTCGGACACGTGCAACAGTCCATCAATCCCTTCTTCAATTTCGATAAACGCCCCATAATTCGTGAGATTCCGGACTTTGCCCGTGATCCGGGTATTCGTTGGATACTTAACGGCCACATGGGTCCACGGGTTTTCCTGAGTCTGTTTGATTCCCAACGAGATTTCTTGCTTCGACCGATTGACCTCGAGCACGACGATGTCGATCGTGTCTCCCACGGACAACATTTCCGAGGGATGGTTAATTCGGCGAGTCCAGCTCATTTCGCTGATATGCACAAGACCTTCCACGCCCGGTTCGAGCTTGATGAAGGCCCCGTAGTTCATGATGTTGACGACCTCACCCTTCAAAAGTGCGTTGAGCGGGTACCTTTGTTCCACTTCATCCCAAGGATTCACCTTGAGTTGCTTCAGACCGAGCGCAATCTTCTCTTTCTCACGATCGATGCTCAACACCTTGATGTCGATCTCATCATCGATCTTCAAAACTTCCGAGGGATGCCCAACGCGATCCCAACTCATGTCCGTGATGTGCAAGAGCCCGTCGATTCCACCAAGGTCCACGAACGCCCCGAAATCAGCGATGTTCTTCACCAACCCGCGGCGTACTTGACCCACCACAAGGTTCGACATCAACGCTTCTTTGGCCAGGGTGCGTTCTTCCTCGATCAACTTCCGCCGCGAAATAACAATGTTCCGGCGCTCCGTGTCAATCTTCAAAATCTTGGCTTGAATCTCTTTGCCGATGAGCTCCCCGATATCCCCAGGTCGGCGAACGTCCACCTGTGAGGCGGGTAGAAACACCGGATATCCGATATCCACCAGAAGTCCGCCCTTAATTTTCCGCATGACCCGACCGGTGATCGTGTCGCCTTCATTTCGAGTGGAGATGAGATTCTGCCAGTTGAGGATGCGGTCGGCCTTCCGCTTGGAAAGAATAATATGCCCACTGTCCGATTCAACCGTCTCCAACCAGACCTGAACTTCGTCGCCTGGATCCAACGAACTCGGATCATCCCATTCGGTCGCGGGTATTAGCCCCTCGCTCTTTAGACCGACATCCACCACGATGTCATCGTAGGCCCGACCGACGATTCTCCCTTTGAGTATGCACCCGGGCTTGTACTCATCGCTTTCCTGGGCGATGAGCTTTCCTACGTCATCCATCAAGCCGGCGCCGCCAAAAAGAGCGGCCATCTCCGATTCAAGGTCTGTACCCGAAGCGTCCAAATCGGCAATGAGATTGAAATCGACCATACGTTTTTTACCCGATCCGCGCGTTGACCGAATCCCCGTTTCGTTGTGGCAGGCGCGCTTGTCCCACCATGTTTCGACTCGACCACTCGAACCCCACCCGGGCTCGAGGGCATAACAGAATTCCCATACGCCTGTGATTTCCGCAACCCCTCGGCATGCCAAAGGGCCGAGAGCCGATCAGCGAATAGTATATCGACACAGCTCCTAGGGTCGAGGGGGAACAGCGGAGCAGGGCAAAGTCATGGACGTTTTCATCGAGATCCCATAAAGCCGCCGTCAACAAACACTAAGCCGATGAAACCCGTGCCGGCGCTTGCGGCTTATCAGCTTTCGGCCATTGTGCGTTCGCATCCGCGCACGAAACCCTTGCTTCCGCGCCCTCTTGATCTTGCTTATCCGCTTTTCGTAATGCATACCACCCTCGTCGATCCCTGATCCCCCTAATTCTCCCTGTCTTCGGGGGCAGACCGCGTAACCTACACGCCGCAATTCGATCGTACAAGGCGTCCGTTTTTTTTTTGTTCTCCGAGGCCCAGATTCTCGCCCCGAGTTCACCGGAACTACTAATTTTATTTGACCTAATTGTCGTTCGATGATATTCTGGATACTTGGTAAACGTTGCTGAAAACTAGCTAGATTGCTATTTTTTAGTAAAAATGCGGTAAATGTAGCGCTGGCCATTGGCGAAGAGCACCAAAACGGACGGCTGAATAGCTGGGCTTTAGGTGATTTCCGCCATCGGCCCGTGAGGCGGGCTTGTGATTCAAAACGAAATATGTTCCAAAGCAGAGCGCATTCTCGGTTACAGTTTCAGTGACCCTGCACTTTTGGTAACCTCACTGACTCATTCATCCGTGGCCGGGTCTAGAGTGCAAAGTAACGAACGACTAGAGTTCTTGGGCGACGCCATTCTCGGAATGATCATCTGCGAGGAGCTTTACCGTCGTTACGAGGATTGGCTGGAGGGAGAGCTCACCAAGGTGAAGTCCTTCGTGGTTTCTCGGCGGATTTGTGCCGTGATTGCCGACGAGATCGGACTAACTGAGCTTCTGATCTTGGGCAACGGGATTGATAACCAGAGTTCTTTACCGACGTCTTTGAGAGCGGCGGTATTTGAAGCTGCCATTGGAGCGATATTTCTCGACGGCGGAATCGACGCCGCCCGTGAGTTTATTCTGCGCGTGATCGGTCCGCAGGTAGAACGATGTGCGGCCACCGAAAACCACGACAACCACAAGTCCGCTCTTCAACAGTTCGCCCAGCGGTGTATGAACTCTACGCCACGATACGAATCGTTAGATGAACAGGGACCGGACCATTGTAAGTGTTTCGAGGTGTGCGTGGTCATCGCCGGAGAACGATACCCCAGCGCTTGGGGTGCCAGCAAGAAAGAAGCCGAACAAGAAGCCGCTCGCCGGGCGCTTGAACGAATCCGCGAAGCGTCCCAAGTAATTTCCTAGCACGGATCGGCGGGCAGAGTCCACTCTGCAAGCGAGTTCGCCGACCCCGGGTTCACCGAGACGGTACGAGCATTTTTTTGCCTTTGGTGACGGCGCGTGTCACTCCGCGTTTGCCGGTTGAGGACCCTAGCAGAATATCCCAAACCGGGTTCGCGCTCAGCGGACCTTTTGATTTCACTCGTGACCGACTTCCACCCAGATCAATCGCCGCCTGGGCCGCCGCCAATCGCGCGATCGGAACTCTTGGTGGGCTGCAAGAAACGTAATCCAATCCAATCTGCTCGAAGAACCGGACCGAAGTCGGGTCGCCGCCGTGCTCGCCGCAGACGCCGAGTTTCAAATCCTTCCGAACGGCACGTCCGTTGATGCACGTGAGCCTCACCAGCGATCCAACGCCGACGACATCGATCGACTGGAACGGATCAGCCGCGAAGACCGCGGCTTTGTCCTCGTCGACATAGTCCGGCAAAAACCGCCCGGAATCGTCGCGCGAGATTCCCAACGTCAATTGGGTGAGATCATTCGTTCCAAAGCTGAAGAACTCCGCGACTTTGGCCATGCCTTCCGCCGTGATGGCCGCTCGGGGGGTCTCGATCATGGTTCCGACGAGGTACTTCAATTTTCGCTTCCGTTCCTTGAGGATTCCGTCGGCGATCGCCCGGGTTTGATCGATCAGAATCGAAAGCTCCTTCGGATCAATACTAAGCGGGATCATGATCTCCGGCTGCACTTTGATCCCGCGATCCAGACAATTCGCCGCGGCTTCGATGATCGCACGGACCTGGATTTCGAGAATTTCCGGATACGTGATGCACAACCGGCAACCGCGATGACCCAACATCGGGTTCGTCTCGTGCAAGGCGTCGACCCGCCGACGTAGCTCATCAAGCGAGATGCACCGACCTTCCAACTCTCGTTTTCGGTCGTAATCCCAATGCGGAACCGAGTTCAACTCTTCTCGAATCGGCGCATTCATCGCCGCCGCAACCGCGCGAAGTCCGCCCTCGTTGTCCGCATGGGGTAAGAACTCATGCAACGGCGGATCGATCAACCGGATGGTCACCGGGCGACCGTCCATCGCCTCGAAAATTCCTTCAAAATCCTCACGCTGATACGGCAGAATCTTTTCCAAAGCCACCCGCCGCGAAGCTTCGTCCCTGGCCAAGATCATCTCTCGCATGATCACCAAGCGCTGTCCCTGCGACGGATCAAAGAACATGTGTTCCGTACGACAGAGTCCGATCCCCTCGGCGCCGAATTCGACCGCCCTCGTCGCGTCCTCCGGAGTGTCCGCATTGGCTCGCACTTTGAGTCGGCGGAATTCATCACACCACCGCATGAGCGTATCATATTCCGCCGACGCTTCCGGTTGTACCAAGTCCAGCGATCCTTCGTAAACGCTTCCCGTAGAGCCATCGAGCGTCACCCATTCTCCGGCGCGGATGATCTTCCCGTTCACGAGCACCCGCTGTTGTTCATAGGAAATGTCCAAGTCCTCGCAACCGACGATGCAACACTTCCCCCATCCTCGTGCAACCACCGCAGCGTGTGATGTTTTTCCACCTGTCGCGGTCAAGATTCCCGCCGCCACATACATTCCGCCAACATCTTCCGGCGACGTCTCTTTCCGAATCAAAACGACCTTGGTTCCCTTGGCTGAATGCGCCTCGGCGTCCGCGGCGGAGAAGACTGCGATGCCGCAGGCCGCTCCCGGAACCGCGCCGATTCCTTCACCCATTTTTCGCGATTCGCGTAGCGCAGCCGGAATCGCCGGATCAATCACCGGATAGAACAACCGCTCGATATCGGCGGCGGAAATGCGTTTCACGGCATCGGATTTCGTGATCAACGGTTTGCTCGCAAGGGTCGCATACTTCGCGGGCAAATACTTCTTCTTCGCCAACCGCTTGGCTTCCGCGTTGGTGATCATCCCCTTCGTGGCTTGATCCACGGCGATTCGAAACGCGGCGCCGGGAGAACGTTTTCCAGAGCGCGTCTGGAGCATGTACAACTTGCCCCGTTCGATGGTGAACTCGAGGTCCTGCATGTCGCGGTAATGAAGTTCGAGCATGACCCGAACGGCCTGGAGTTGGTCGTATACTTCGGGCATCAACTCTCCCAGTTCGGCCACACGAAGCGGCGTGCGAATTCCCGCGACCACATCCTCCCCCTGGGCGTTCATCAGTAAGTCACCATAAAGAACGCTTTCGCCCGTGTTCGGGTCTCGCGTGAAACAGACCCCCGTTCCGCTTTCTTCGCTAAGATTCCCAAACACCATCTGGCACACGTTGACGGCCGTGCCATCTAAGCCCGTGATGTTCTCCACGCGGCGATAGGTCGCGGCTTTTTCCGCCATCCAGCTTTCAAACACCGCGTCGATCGCTCCGCGAATCTGCTTGATCGGGTCCTGTGGAAAGGGCTCATGGGCATGTTCTTCGTAGATATACTTGAGTTCGGAAACGAGCGACTCGAGTTCACTCTCGTTTACCTCGGTATCCAAAATTCGTTCATTGCCTGGCTTGTCCAAACGACTTCGGGTGCGACCCTCTTTCACCGCGTCCAGCGCCGCCTCAAACAGGAACCGCTCGACCCCCTTCGCCGTCGATCCATACATGGTGATCAGCCGTCGATAGGCATCCAGCGCGAAGCGTCGATCGCCCGTCACCGTCGCCAACCCTTCCACGGTCTGATCGTTGAGCCCCAAATTGAGGATCGTTTCCATCATTCCGGGCATCGATCGCGCCGCGCCCGAACGCACCGACACGAGCAACGGATCCTTGACCGATCCGAATTTCTTCCCACACGCCCGTTCTAACTTGGCCATCATCTGGCGAACTTCGGCATCCAAACCGGACGGCCACTTTCCGCCCTTCTCGTGAAACGCCTTGCAAACCTCAGTGGTAATCGTGAACCCTGCCGGCACCGGTAACCCGATCCGCGTCATCTCCGCAAGACCGGCTCCCTTGCCGCCCAAAAGCGTCTTCTGATCGCCGCGGCCATCCGCCTTGCCATTACCAAAGAAAAAAGTTCTTTTATTTGCCGCAGCCATGTTGCAACCCTCGCCTTAAAACCTGCACCCAGACAATCTCAAACTGACCGATGCGTTCTCAACCAACTCACGGAACTTTTTCGAATCTAACCTCATGTAGCCGCCCAGACCTGTTGGGTCGGCTCGACCGTGGACTTTATTCTAAAAAGCACGACCATCCAGAAAAACCAAAGCGCCGCCACCCCAACGCGCACCATCGGTAGGGGCGCGAAATAGGCGCTCATGCCCAGCATGACCGTGAACGACGCCGCAACGCGGATTTTCTGTTTGCGAGACAAACCCGACTTGTTGCGAAAAGCGTGGACATACGATCCCAAGGTTCGATGGGTGAGCAACCACCGGTGCATACGATCGCTGCTTCGCGCGAACAAGAAGGCCGCCAGAAGCAAAAACGGCGTGGTCGGCAGCAGGGGCAGCAAAAGCCCCACGACGCCTAGTACAACGTTGAGAAGTCCCAAAACTAGGAATAGTCGCTGCCTCATAACGGCTAGTGCACCCGCCTACCTCCACCTCCGAGCCGATCATACTCCGCGCGCTATCGTCGTCAATCGCACGCGGCGGCACTTGGGGGATCGCGCCCGGATAAATATCCTTTCGACCGAAATCCCAAGAGAGGCAAGATGTTGCAACCGGTTCACTTCTACTGGAATCGCGCGGATGGACGATTTCCATGGGATGGGCGGTCTCTATAAACTGAAATTCCTGCTTTTGGTATGGCGGATCGCGACGCCGTGGGTTGGACACCAGAAGACTTTCCGATGTAAATAGCCACCGGGAACGCGTTTTCGAGGACTTAAGGAATGGCTGACCTTGCCTTTGTGAATGGGACCTGGAGTCCGATCGGCGACGCTCGTGTTTCTATAGAGGATCGCGGTTTTCAATTCGGCGACGGCATTTACGAGGTGGTGGCTGCCTACCACGGCAAACCATTTCTGTTGGACAGGCATCTGGCTCGCTTGAAGCGAAGCGCCGAAGCCATTCGGTTGGAGCTGGACTTTTCCGTGCTTTCATTGGACTCGATCGTGCTCGATGGGCTGAGACGCTCGGACCTCGGCGATACGATGGTCTATCTCCAGATTACGCGCGGAGTCGCCCCACGATCGCACGTCATCCCCCCGGGACTCATTCCCACGGTGGTTCTGACTTTTCGCCCGCTCCCAAGAATACCCGACAACCTTCGCCGTTTCGGCCTCAAAGCCAGGACCGTCATCGACGATCGCTGGGATCGCTGTTTCATAAAAGCCATCACCCTGCTGCCCAATGTGCTGGCGAAAAACGAAGCTCTTCAACGCGGTTACGACGAAGCCATCTATATTACCGAATCCGGCGAAGTGCGTGAATGCCCCTCGGCCAACGTCTTCATCGTCAAGGACGGCGCCCTACGCCTTCCACCCAGGGACCAAACCATTCTCCACGGAGTGACACAAAGTGTCATCTTGGAATGCGCTGAGTCCATCGGCGCTCCCTGCAACGAGGAACCCTGCGACTTGGACTTGCTGCGATCCGCCGACGAGGTCTTCCTCTCCAGCACCATCTCCGAAGTCTTGGGCATCACCTCCGTGGACGATCGCCCCATTGGCAGGGGACTGGTCGGTCCCGTCACCCGCCGCCTTCACGACGCGTTCATCGCTAAAACGCGATCATCTTGACCCCGGCGGTGACCAAGACGAGTGCCAGGACACGACACAAAGTAAGGTTGCCCAAGCGACGACTCCCGATCCCCGACCCGATCAACCCCCCGGCAATCGCGGCCACGCTCCAAACGGCCGATGCTTGCGGAACCGCTCTCCCTCCGGAAACGTGCGCGATCAATCCCGATACGGAATTGACCAGAATGAACGCCGCCGATATTCCCGCCGTATGACGCGGATCAGCCCATCGTCTCACGATCAACAGCGGACTCAGGAAAATCCCACCGCCCACGCCGACCAGTCCCGACAAGAACCCGATCCCCGCGCCGATTCCAACCGCCGGAAGCGGTTCCACTTCCCGCCTGGGCAAGCTGATCATCCGCGCCGGTCGGAATGCAAGTTGGTACGCCGCGAACAGCAGCACCAACCCGACGATGGGTTTGTACACCTGACCCGACAAGACGATCCGTCCGCCTAGAAACGCAAACGGTATCGACGCCAGCGCGAACGGCCAAAACACCGCTCCGTCAAAACACTTCGCCCGAACAAACCGAACCGTCCCCACCGTGGAGACAAAACAGTTGAGCACCAACGCCGCCGGTTTCATCGCCTCCGGCGCGATCCCGAACAACGCCATCGCCGCCAAGTATCCCGACGCCCCACCGTGCCCGACGGTGGAATACAGAACCGCGATGAGAAAGATGAGCAGGGTTAGAGATATACCGTCGAACATTCATACCCTTTGAGTGTCAAGCTCCATCCGGTTGCCGCGACCTTCTTCCGCCAATGCCATCGCAACGTATCGACCCCATGCGGCATTTGCGGGAACCGCGTCTGTTGGTACGATTTCATGTTGTCATGATAACCTTCTCGCTGCAATCCGGCTCCAACGGCAACGCGATTTATGTCGAAGCCGCAGGCCGCCGACTGCTCTTCGACGCCGGAATCACCGGGGCGTGTGCTCAGCGGCGGATGGCGGTCCACGGGCGATTCATGCAAGACGTGGAAGCGGTCATCATCTCCCACGACCACATCGACCACGTTCGCTACGCGGGCGTCTATCAACGAAAATTCGGAATTCCGATTTATATCACCAAACCGACTCTGCAAGCCACCTGGGTTAATCTTGGACGCTTGCCGGACCTGCGAATGTTTTGTTCGGGCGATACGTTGGACTTCGGCGATGTCGTCGTCCATACCGTGCGAACGGCCCACGACGCCGTCGATGGGGTCGCGTTCGTGGTGGAATGCGAAGGCAAACGCTTGGGAATCCTTACCGACTTGGGTCATCCATTCTCGGGATTGTTGGATTTGCTTGGCTCAATCGACGCGGCCTATCTGGAGTGCAACTATGATCCGCGGATGCTGGAGGAAAGCGAATATCCGCCGCACTTGAAGGCCCGGATTCGTGGCGACGGCGGCCACCTGAGCAATGATGAGTCGGCGGATCTGCTTCTCCAATGCGGCCGACGGAAACCGAAGTGGCTGGCGGTCGCCCATCTAAGCCACGAGAACAATCTCCCGGAACTCGCTATCGGCTCGCAGCACGAAGCCGTCGGACGCGATTATCCCGTCTATTTGGCTTCGCGGTATGAATGTTCGCCGCTGCTCGAAGTGTAACCCATCGTAATTTCCCATGTCGGCGACGATCCGTAATCGAAGAATCACCTTCGCCCCCTTTGGCCTAAAACAACGGTTCCGAAGAACCGGAGACGACACAAGAGCGACCGCCGGATTTGAGACGGCCGCCCGTTGCAGCGATCGAAACCGGTGTTTATTCTTCACACATTATGCAAAGCAAAGCGACCACCGTTCAACAGTATTTGTCGGAATTACCGGCGGATCGTCGCGCGGCCATTCAAGCCGTGCGCGATGTTATTCTCGATAACCTCGACGATGACTTCGAAGAGGGCATGCAATACGGGTCGATTGGGTACTACGTTCCACACCGCGTTTTTCCCGCCGGTTATCATTGCGATCCCAGCCAGCCGCTTCCTTTCGCAGGCTTGGCATCCCAGAAGAATCATATGGCGGTGTATCTCATGTCGGTGTACGGCGAAAACTCGGATGAGAATTGGTTTCGCACGGCTTGGGCCAAGACCGGCAAAAAACTGGACATGGGCAAGTGCTGTGTCCGGTTTAAGAAACTCGAAGATGTGGCGTTGGACGTGATCGGCGAGGCCATTCGCCGCGTCACAGCTAAAACCTACATCGAGCACTATGAGTCGGTCTTGCGCGGCTCCGCAAAAACCGGCGCACCCAAACGAGCGGCCCCTAAGAAAGCAACAAGCCGGTCTGTAAAAACCGTGAAATCCTCGAAATCCGTCAAGAAATCCAAGGCAGCAAGAAAGAAGTCGTAAACCCGCGGCGCCTCATCGTTGTTGGAATGGAGCTTGAAAAGCGAGCGATTCTTCCGTTCAGCGATCGTCCGATTCATCCTCATCGTCGGACAGGTATTTCCACTGGTCGGCCTCTTCCACGTCGTCGATTTCGCGCTCCATATGTTTGAACATCTTTTCCTGAAGCGGCGCCAACCGCCGGTACATATCCAGCGTGGCTTGGTGCGAACGGGCGACGATGCGAAGTTGCACCAGTTGCCACTTGGCCAGACATTCCGGCTCTTTGATCGTGGAAAACGGGTCACAAGAAAGAACGGGCGATCCGTCAGGTCCACGCCGAAAGAATTCGCATGTCTCGCACTGAATCATGGCCGCTCATCCAAATCGCTGGGGGACCATTTCTTATCGTACCTTACACTTTGCCTATTGAATAGACCAAAGACGGTATTGTCCGGGCGTTGGGACCACGTCAGCTTACACTAAGGCTCGCCGCGCCAAAGGGGCGTTTACCCAATTGACTTGCTCGGATAAGATGAACGCGAAATTGTGGTAAGCTATGAATCCCAGAGTCGCGTCGGTACGCCCGACCCATGATTACAAGCTCGAAATCACCTTCTCCAATGGCGAGGTCGGCACCTATGACTGCTCTCCGCTGCTGGATTTCGGTGTTTTTAAGGAGTTGAAGGACATCGATTATTTCCAACAAGCCCGAGCCGAAGGCGGCACCGTCACCCGGCCGCACGACCAGGATATCTGCCCCGACACGCTGTATGAGGAGTCGGTGAAGGTAATTGCGAAATGACTCGACACGCAACATTGAACCGAAAGTGGCGACGATGGATCAAGCTACTTGAAGACGAGCTTGGAACGCTGCTGGATTCCCGCCATATTTTTAGAGGGTTGAAGGCAATGGTTCTCGACAACGAGGCGATTCAAAAACCGCGAGCATTTCATGACTGGGTTACGAGAAACTATTGCATCGCAACATGGATTGGGATAAGGCGACTGATGGACGAAGATAGACGGTCGATTTCAGTGATCCGCCTTTTGAACGACATTGAGAAAAACGCAGATTACTTGACGAAAGAGAGCTACGTGCGCCGTTACCCCCTACACTCTAGGAAGGCGGGGGAACAGAGTTTCGATAGAAATGCGGGAAATAGGGTGGATCGACTTCCTGTTACAGTTCCGCAGACGGATAGGGACGATTTGAAAAAACGACTGCACCGATTGGAGCGATTCATAACGAAACGCATCGCCCACTACGACATAGGCAGCGATCGTCGAGCAATCCCAAGCATGGCCACCGTCGATTCCGCGTTAGATAGGCTCGACAAGATCCTCATGAAATATATGTTGCTCATCAAGGGAAGTGCACCGCAGACGGCCGGTGCGGAATCATGGACATTTAATTGGACCGATATTTTCCACGTGCCCTGGATCTCGGACCCAAACAAGAACTATGCCGAGGTGCGCGATGTTGCCAAACCCACCGCGAAAAAAAATCTTCCTTGGTTCATCACATAGCAAACCGGGCTAGATATTCTCCCCCGCGGGCGGGTGAAACAACCCACGCTTGCGTGACCATGTTGGCGTCGGCCAATCGAACCGAAATCCGTCGCATTCAATCTCGAAATTGCCAACTCACGAGTTGACCAAATTTCTTCGCCATTCCGCATTCGCCCTTCCGTAAGTGCCAATACGTGGCACTTCACGAAAGCGACGATCGTCTCCATCGCCCCGCAAAAACAACCGCCCCCAACGATCCTCGATCCCGCCAAGAAATGCCACTTCAACTTTTCCGAATCAACCTCCGATTTCAATCGCAAACCCTTCAATGACAAAGCCTTACGCTCGTCCAGTGAACACCAAAAATGCGACCTTATCGGACCCGCGCAACGTCCGCTAATATCCCCGTTTTCCGGTAAACCCTCTCCGTGAGTGCCACATCGTGGCACACTGCAAACAGAAACTTACCAATCGACCCCATTGCAAAGTGCCATTGTAATGCGAACGCGAATTCGCTCGCCGTTATATGGGATAGCGATGATCGAAGGGTCACGTATGAAGAGTTTGCGTCACCCCGAGAATGTTGGAATTGCCGGAGCGGATTTTTGGGATGACATGGGATGGCAGCGGTTGTTCGAGGAGAATCTGGGCACAGGCCGAGGCGTCGCCTTGGCAGATCACGTTTTGCATTTCCTCGACGTTGATCCCCGCGTGGCTGATTTCGTTCAGCACGTAGGCGAGGACGCCGGGACGATTGAGGTGGCGGACGCGGAGGCAGCTTTGGGCACGGGCGTGGGCGCGGACGTTGACGCAATTCAAGACTTGGCCTGTTTCTCGGTAGGTGCGGACGATGCGAACGGTCTCGGCGGCGATGGCGTCTTGGGCTTGGTCGGTGGAAGCGCCGATGTGATGGGTTCCGTAAGTCACGCCACCGGATTGAAGAATCGCGGGAGTGAAAGTCGCGTGGCCGCCGGCGGGTTCATCGGGAAACACATCAAGTCCCACACGCAACTTCTTCTGCTCCATTACCTGCAATAATGCAGCGTAATCCAGCACTTCGGCACGCGAGGTGTTAATCACATAACTCCCGGGCGCGAGACGATTCAACACCTCGGCGTTGATGAGACTCTTTGTCTCCGGGCCGGCGGCCAAGTGGATCGAAAGAATGTCGCATCGGCCGGCGACCTCGGAAGGAGTGTCACATCGTGTCACGCCTAGTGCGCCGGCGGTTTCAACGGTGAGCGATCGACTCCAAGCGACGACGTTCATGTCGAACGCTTGTGCGCGAACCGCAACGGCTCGTCCGATTTGTCCAAGCCCGACAATTCCCAAGGTTCGCCCCTTCAATCCGCGGGCTTTGGAGTATTCCTGTTTGTTCCATCTTCCTGCGCGAAGGTCGTTGCTGTTCTCTACGATTCGCCGATCCAGGGCGAGGATCAACGCGAAAGTCAATTCCGCGACGGCCACCGCGTTTTTTCCGGGACAGTTCGAGACAAAGATGCTTCGCCGTGAAGCCGCATCGACATCGATGGTGTTGAAGCCTGCTCCGGCCCGTACAACCAAGCCAAGTTCCGGTCCGGCTTCCAGAATCGCTTCAGAGACTTTGGTGCTTCGAACCACCAGCACCGCGCAGCGCGTTTTCAAAACGGTTTCACGGAGGGAATCGCCTTCGAGTTTTGGTTCGTACATGATTTGGCAACCCGATTGCTTGAGTTCATCCATGGCCCGGGTTTCGAATTTGTCGGCGATTAAAACGTGCATTTCGTGTCATCCCTTAAAACGGCTTTTTTCGGACGTTACGGCGTCCTCGTGTTAGATTTAGTCTTCCGTTCACGGGCGTCAATGGTCGGGGCTGAACTTCCAAATCTTGACGGCCTAGGGACGGTTGTGATACCATCCAATTTCCTGGCGCTAGGCTTGGAGGTTGTTTGAATAACCTCCGGCGGAAAAGTATGGGGGGAAGGGAAGAGATTGTTATCTATCCCGAGTCAGGGAACTCATTTAGGCGTGACAATTGCGTTTTGACGGAGAGGGAACACCACACTCGGAGGCCATAGACGATGGTAAGTATATGCAAAAAGAGTTCATGGGCCTTGCTCGGTTGCTTGGGAATGGCAGGGTGGACTGGGATAGCACAAGCGGCGCCGGTGGTCATTACGACCACTGTCAATTTCAGCGCATTGGACGGCGGCAACCGGGATACGGACGGATGCGTCAACGGGATATTCACGGCCGACGCATTAACCGTTCGGAGCGTCGGGGCGATCATTTTGGACACGGCCGAGGCGCGATTTGCGATTCACGGCGACGTCTTGATCGAAAACAGTGGAGCGATTCGCAATCACTCAATCATACCGCTGGATGCCGGACCGGCGTTAACGATTTCGACGTTCGGCAATTTCACGATGAAGAACGACGGGTTGATCCGAAGTCACGGCCGGATGCGCGGCGGTCGGATCATTTTGATGGTTCTGGGCAACTTGGAGTTGACCCAACGAGCGAAGATCGAAGCGCACAATGCGGCGCTGACGGTCGTCGGCGGGAGCATAGAAATTACCACACATGGAACCATTCGGCTGGTGAATAGCACGAACCGAGTGACAGCCAATGGCATTTCCGGAGGGTTGGTGACGCTTTGTTCCGGGTCGCCCGCGTGTCCGGCGATTTACCTCAACAGCGTGGTGAATGCGGTCGGTCACAAGGGAATGGGCGGGCAGGTGAATATTCGAGCCGAGGATGGTGGAATCAGCGTCGTCGGCCAGATTTTCCGCATTGCGGCGAGTGGTACGGAGGGGAACGGTACGGTGACGTTTTTCGCGGACACGACGGTGAGTCCGAATCCTCCGATGACGAATCCGCCGGCAACTGTGAATACGCTGGGCAATCCTTGCCCGTAGGTCGGTTTGAGGGATTCTTGCCGGAGGGATGCAAACGTGAAGACGACGAAATACAAAAAACACCCGATCCTAAACATCGGAGCTTTGAATATGCCTTGTAGAATGAGAAAGAGTTTTTGCGGCGCGTGTTGCTGTGTCCTTGTGCTCTTCGCGACCCAGATGACCTTTGCGGGTCCGAGGTTCGCACGAGTCGACAAGGCTGATTTTGTCGGGCCAGTGCTCGGTAATACGGCCGGTGGTTGCATCGACCTTGACGGCGACGGATACGGCAACCCGGGTGATTCGGGTTGCCCGAATGGAGCGGCGACAGACTGCAACAACGGTGACTTTTTCATCAATCCCGGTCGGCCTGAATTGTGCGACGAAGTGGATAACAACTGCGCGGGCGGAAACAACGAAGGGTTTGACGATGGGGATGCATGCTTTGCGTTCGACCCGCCGGGCTGCACGCCGGGCGACGCGGGCGGTTGCTGCGTGACGGGTGGCACTAAGCTTTGCACGTTGGATGGGACGGGAACGTTTTGCCTGACCGGGAATATTCACCAGCATGAAATGGAGGGGCCCGGCGGTGCGGCGAATTGCTTCAACGGAGAAGACGATAATTGCGACGGGTTGACCGATCACGCCGATCCGAATTGTCAAACGGCCGAGGTTTGCAACGGTTTTGACGACGACAACAACGGAACGGTCGATAATGGTTTCGCCGGTCTTGGCATCCCATGCGTGGTGGGAATGGGCATTTGCACGCGCGCGGGAACGACGGTTTGCACGGACGACGGAACGGGCACGCGATGCAGCGTGAATCCCGGCAACGCGCTCACCGAGGGACCCATTGGCGGGGCGAGATGCTTGGACAATTTGGATAATGACTGCGACGGATTAACGGACATTAACGATCCGAACTGTCAGGGACCTGAGAAGTGCGACGGGTTGGATAACGACGACAATGGTGAGATCGACGAGGCTTTTCCTGACCTTGGACAAGCTTGTTCGCCGGGGCTTGGCCAGTGTCAGCGCTTTGGCACGATCGTTTGTTCGCCCGATATGTTTCATACGTTTTGCAATGTGACGCCGGGACTTCCTGAACCCGAGGGACCGTCGGGGATTACCTGCAACGACGGGATCGATAACGATTGCGATGGTTTTACG
>JBBTCX010000275.1:0-12926 GCA_038043045.1 Planctomycetota bacterium
GGAACCGACCAATGTGGCTAGGTAGGAAGGTTCGCCGACGGGTCGAACCGTGATGATGTCGGATTCCTGAATGACGTGACGATTTGTGGCGATGTATCCTTCTGAATCGATCACAAACCCACTACCTTGACTTAGCGGGATTTGAACATGAACTCCATCGGAGTGTCCTGGATCGTAAGCTTTATAGGTACGAATGACCACCACGCTGGGTTGAACGTTGCCAGCGAGTGCGGTGAACGCATTCTCAAGCGCTTTGAGATCGGCCAATTCGTATTGCGAAGTGGCTTGGCCAAAAGCCGAAGTTGCCAGAAGAACGATCAGCGAAAAAATGGGCAGCGAGACAATCGCCGGATTCCAATGGAACCCCAACAAAATCACATTGGCCGGTGACCACCGCCCAAACGTTGACGGTCGCCGTGTTGTACTGCCAAAGGTTTTTAGTCCGAACGATCTCGCGGATGCCACGAACAATTTCTCCTTGCCGAACTCCATCCTGCTTGCCCGATCTCTTGATATATTATAACCCGACTTGGAAAGGAAACATCGCGCAAAAGCACAAGATTGCGAAACGTCGGTTGTTTTGCCTTTGTGGTTTTTCGTTCATCGAGGGAACTCCTAGGCCCATAGTATGATCGGACGATTGGGGATTCAGGCAACATTTTTCGACAAAGACCACTAACCATTGAACGAAATAACGCTCGTCAAACTTGAGTTTCAACAGGTCCGAGAAATTCTGGCCGGATATTGCGCCAGCTCGTTAGGAAAGCGATTGGCGTTGACCATGCGTCCGGTAACCGGAGTACAAGTGGTCCGAAACTGGTTGCAGCAGGTTCGTGAAATGGCCGCCGTTGCGGAGCAACATCGATTGCCCCCCATGGCTGGGGTATACGACATCCGCGATTACGTGCGGGCGGCTGCGTTTCCTGCCCCATTGGAACCGGAACATCTGGCGCAAATCGCCGAGACCTTGGGAGCCACCGGGCATTTGCGAGATTACCTCGATGAGGTCCGAGAAAAGGCACCTTCGCTTCAGAAGCTCAGTGATCAGATTCGCAATCTCACAGGTATTGCCGACGAAATTCGCAAGGCGATCGATGAGCGAGGAGCGATTCGGGACTATGCCAGCGCGCGGCTTCAATCCATCCGGCGGGCGATTGTGGATTCGCGGGAGAAGGCCAAAGTCGTTTTTGAACGGCTGCTCCGTCAAGGTACGATGACCAAAATGCTTCAATATGGAGGAGCGACCTTTCACAATGACCGGATGGTCCTCCCTCTCAAGTCGGAATATCGGGGTCGGGTTCAGGGGATTATTCACCGGACGTCGGATTCCGGGGCAACGTTGTTCGTGGAGCCTGCGGAGTCGGTCGAGCTGAACAACACGGTGATTCGACTTCGGGAGGACGAAAGCAAGGAAATCACGCGGATTTTGCAGGCACTTACCCAAATCGTTCGAGAGAATGCGCCGGCGATTCAAGGAACCGTGCGGGCGATCGGGGTTTTGGATCTGATTTCCGCGAAATGTCGTTACGCGAAAAAAAGAGGGTGCGTCAGTCCGGAGATTGATGACGGAATGGTGCTCCGGTTGCATTCCGCTCGACACCCTTTGCTCATCGAGCTGTTTGATCGAACCGCCGACGGGGGAACTTCGCGAGAGATCGTTCCGATCGATGTTCGGCTTGGAGACGATTTCGATGTCCTCGTGATCACCGGCCCGAATACGGGTGGCAAAACGGTGACACTCAAAACGGTGGGACTTTTGGCGTTGATGACCCAATGCGGGATTCCGATCCCCGTCGAAATGGGATCAAGGATGCCCGTCTTTGACGATATTCGAATCGACATCGGAGATGAGCAAAGTTTGCAACAGTCCCTCAGCACTTTTAGCTCTCATTTGGCCACCATCTTGGATATTCTCCAGCATAGCCACGCACGGACTCTGGTCTTAATCGACGAGCTTGGGGCCGGAACGGACCCGGATGAAGGAGCGGCCATCGGTCGTGCGACGTTGGCGGAGCTTCTAACGATTGGTGCCAAAGCCATCGTCACGACTCACTTGTCCGCGTTGAAAGCCGTGGCGTTCACTTCGGCTCGCATAGACAACGGAGCCGTGGAGTTTGATCCAGAAACTTTGAGGCCGACTTACCATTTGCGATTGGGCGAGCCCGGAAATAGCAATGCGTTAATCATTGCGAAACGCCTGGGCATGCCCGCTCGATTGGTCCAAATGGCTAAGGGGTTTTTGGACGACCGCTCGGGAATTCTGACGAAAGCCATCGAAGGCACGTTGCATTCACGACGTGAGGCAGAGGAAGCGAGAAAGGTTGCTCATCAGGCGGCGCTTGAGGCCCAGCAGCGCAGTGAAAAGTTTGAGCACGAAACGGAGGAACTGCGAAAAACCCAAGAGTCATTTGAACGATGGACAAGCTGGATCAATGCCTTGAAACCCGGTGATCCGGTTTTTGTCCGAAGCCTCAAACGTCCTGCCAAGGTGGTGCGCATGCAGCTACACAAACAAATGGCCTTAGTATCCGCTGGAGCGCTTGATCTAGAAGTGCCGATACGAGATATCCAGATACCGACGGAATGATCGCAAACGCGCTTTCAAGCCGTAGATCGCTAATGGATCAAAGTAATAGCAAAAAAAATCGCACTTTGGCACAAGAATTGCCAAGAGATTTTCGTGGCGCGGTAGATCATAGACAAAAATCAGCTTCACAGGATTCCTGGGATTCCGAAGATGGTGAGAAACTCTAAAGACAATCGTGAAGGTCGAGTTCTTGCGGCGTCGGCGGTTTTCGCCGCAATCGTGGGAATTGGTTGGTTGAGCGTTTCGAACAGCTTGGCGCAAGAATCAACGCCTGCATCGAAAGCAACAAATGAACCCCCGCGGGGGGTTGATCCGGGCGAAGCAAGAGAGGTCAAGGCTGAACCCAGTGCGCCAGATGACCCATCGACTGTTGAATCTCCCCCGCCGCCCGCCGCCAAACCGCTACCCAAACCAAAACTGATGAATCTTCGATACGATGAAGATTTCAGCTATCTGGACGGCGGCGAAGGCACTTATCAAAAAGATTTTTTTGATCCCATAAAGAACATCCACGTTTTGGACGACTGGCGGGTCTCTTTCGGCGGTGAGGCGCGCTATCGCATCGAGTCGGAGACAAATCGAACGTTTGGAGCCGACGAGAGATCACAAGACACGTTTGGTCTATTTCGCCTGTTGCTTCACTCCGATGTGAAATACCGCAAGTTGTTTCGCTTTTTCGCACAGGGAATCTTAACGATCGACGAGGATCGGGACTTAGCCGAGCGCGCGACGGACGAGAATCGTGGAGACCTTCATCAGCTTTTCGTGGATTTTCGATTTCTTGGAGAAGAAAGCCCGTGGACCTTGCGACTGGGTCGCCAGGAATTGGCCTATGGTCGGCAGCGATTCGTCGGATCGCCGGATTTTGGCAACAACCGAAAACGCTTCGACGCGGCGAAAATCTTTTCCAAGGGCGAACAATGGGATGTGGACTTTTTCTTCTTCAAACCCGTCCTGGTGCAGCGAAAACAAAGCGACCGATGGGATGAAGATGTCGACGTTTACGGTGCTTATGTGACATACAAAGGCATTCCACGACATGGCATCGACGTTTATGCAATGGCGGTGGACGACACCGGAAATCGCAGAAACCCCAATGGCCGATCGGGAGACGCGGACATTTATTCGATTGGATCACGATTCTGGGGAAAAACCGCCGGATTCGATTACGAAACGGAGTTGACGGATCAATGGGGACATTGGGCCGGGGATCGTGTGCATTCGTTAAGTTGGGCCACGGACGGCGGATACACCTTGGCCGAAGTTCCGTGGAAACCACGGATAGGAAGCGGATTCGATTGGGCTTCGGGCGACAAAAATCCCCAAGATGGCGAGGTCTCAACTTTCGATCCACTGTTTGGGGCGTTTCATGATTACTTCGGTTATCTGGACATCGTCGGGCGGCAGAACATTAGCGCCGTGAACGTCAACGTAGGAGCCTGGCCGATCGCCGACGTGTTGAATGGAACGATGACGTTCTATACGTTTTGGCTCAACGATCGTGATGATGCCTTATACAATGAGTTGAAACAGCCGATTCGGCGAGATGTAACCGGCAACAGCGGTCGAGAAGTGGGACACGAGTTGGACGTACGGTTTCGGTGGCAGATCGATCCTCATTCCTTCGTATTGGCCGGATACTCCCATTTTTGGGCCAGTGATTTCATTTCCCGAACCGGAAGCAGCGAGGACGTGGATTGGTTCTACTTGCACTACGGAATCAAGTTTTGAACGATGACGTCCGACGGTGGACCGATTCGTCCATGGATCGATATTCAAGAGTACAGTGAGGAGATTCTCGATGAGGCAAAAAGTACAACGATGGGTTTTTGTGATTGGGCTATTGGGCGCGTTGGGACTTTCCGGATGCTCCCTTGAGCGGGTGGCGAGGGAGATATTCGACGGTGCGTTGTCCGGCGCGTCCGGTGCCGTGGAAGATGCGGTGTCTGCGCTGGTCGGCGACGCCTTGCCCCCCAGCACCAACGGCGGGTAATAAGCGAACTACTCCGCCGCGAAAAATCGGGAACTCGTACCGTTTGGCCCGATCCGAAGCGTGACAGGACGCAAGCACTTGGGGCAACGCCCGCTGTAGGACGTGCCTTTGCTGTCGCGGTAGATTCGGTGATAGACGCCGCAGCAATGGAATTGGATTCCCACCCAAGGCCTTGGCGTTCCGTTCGCGGACGGGTTCGCATCATCGGCAGACGGCCCGTAGCCGATATCCACGAAATAGGCCGGTCTATCTTCCATTTTCGGTTTATCGACCGAGATCGACATCTGTCTGCAATAACGGTCTGATGGTGTCTTGAATGGATTCCGAATGATCGCGGGCGTGGCCCACGACTTCGCGGACTTCGATCTTGATCCTGTTTCGCAAACTCTCATCGCTGATACATTGAATGTTTACGAATACGGTATAGGCGGCGGCCTTTGCGACGGCTTCGAACAACACGGCCGCAATTCCCACATCACTCGCCAGACGCGGATTCAACGCGCCCTTCACTTCATCCAGCGACGCCAGTGCGTTCGACGCCAGGGCCGCGACCTCCAAAGCAACGGATGCGGCGTTCTGCTGGGCGACGCACAGCGCGTGGGTCGAAGGTGACGTCGCGTTTTTTTGCACGGCGCAAAGTTCGGAGTAGACCTGGGCGTCCTTCGTAATCAAGGCGCGGAAGAGTTCATCCGTTCGCTGAAGCCACTGTGGAAGGCATTGCAGAGTAGGCAGCGCAACACCCTCTTCGGGAATCTTGGTGTAGGCGACAACCATTCTAGACAGCGCGCCGGCCAATGCCCCGACCGCGGCCGTCACACTTCCGCCGCCGGGTGTCGGTGTTCGCGACGAGACTCGATCCAAAAAGTTATCCAGCGTAAGCTTGGAAAAATCCGTTTCGTCTATCATCGATGCGGCCCATCCGTGGACCGGCAAGAGGTTGACACTATGGGCATGCCGTGTTCGTTGGCAACATTGTACCGTTCCACGGCGGATATAAATCGCCTGCACCGTTCAAAAGGTCAAGTGCGCGGGTCAGATCGCCGACATCGAGTTGGCCGCTGTGGTTGATATCCAAACTGTGGCGACCAAATGGCGGGGGCTCCATTCCCGACAAGTAATCCATCCAATCGAGAATATCGTCTGCATCCGCCGCACCATCGCCGTTCGAATTGGCGGGATGGGAAGTCAATTCAATAAACTGCCCGTTACCGTATTCGATCGTCGTAACCGCACCAGGGGTAATGGGGCGCCTCAGACGAATCCGATAAACGCCGATGGAATCCTCGGTGACATTGTTGATCACATTTGAACCGAGTACCGGGTCCGAAGCCGTTTCGCAAAGGGTGAAGCAGAGCGGCGGCACGTTGTGCAATCCGATGGTCAACACAATGGGTTCCGACGGCCCGCCGATGCCTTGCCGCGCGGCTAGCGAATTGTCATCCAACGGATGAGGCTGCCGCGCGTCGACCGTGCCGCTGGGCGGATCCGAAACAAATATATTGGCCACGGGGCAACCGGAGATGCAAGTATCCGTTTCTTCATCGCATACATGCAGAGGTGGACACGGGTCCCCTTGACCGCCGATGCACTCTCCGTCGAAACAGCGATCGTTGGATGTGCAGAAAAACCCGTCGTCGCACGAATCGGAGCTGAGTTCATACCGGCATTCCGTCACCGCGCAAATATCCGTCGTGCAAGGGTTTTCATCGTTGCAATCCGACGGATCGATACAAGCGACACACTGATTCGTGTCCTCGTTGCAGATCGGTAACGCCTGATTCGTACAGCGCGGCGGCCCGCCACCGACGCAAATCCCGCCGCCGCACAGATCCATGCGAGTGCAGAAAAGTCCATCATTGCACGACAGATTGTTGTCGCGATGTTCGCATACTCCTAGGACCGAACACCCATCGTCGGTGCATGGATTTCCGTCGTTGCAATCGGCAACTGTCAGGCACTCGACGCAAGCGTTCAGCGACTCGTTACAGAATTGATCCTCCTCGCAGACGATTCCGCCCCCGATGCATTCTCCACCCTGGCAGAAGCTCAATGCCGTGCAAAACAGGCCGTCGTCGCAGAGATCCTTGTCGACCGGTTCATTGACGCAGCGATTCATGACGCAGGAATCCGCGGTACACGGATTGGAGTCGGCGCAATCCTCGTTCGAGTTGCAAGGGCAGCCGTCCGCGCACGATTGACCAGCCGTCCATTCCCCCAAGAATTCATTTTCACAATGGAACTGGTTCAAATCTCCCTGGCACAAACCTCCCACACAGCATTGCCCCACGGGAACGGTCAACATGGCCCCGATGGTTTGAACGATGGGTATCAGAGTTCCCTGCCCACGAACGTCGTCACGGAAACGAGTCTCATTCGTGGCGGCGGGAGGGTTGGTGACCCCTTCCACATTGATCATAAAACTTCCGGACGCGAACGGAGCAACTCGATAGGTGATGGTGGCCATGTAGCGCATTTGACCGGCGGGAAGTTCACACGGTGGAGCAAGTGGAGATGGGGTTTGAGTTGCAAAACAGTTGGCCTCACTGACCGGCGTCAATCCGGGTGAACAAAGAGCGGGAACTGTTCCACCCATGCCTCCGAGGGGATTAACGGTGATACCCATCGGTATCACGTTTAGAGTCCCCATGCCGTTGTTGATGATGCAGAACATCCCTGCCTGCCCGCCTTTGATCCGTTGGAAAACGTCGCTGGAAACAAAAACTTCGTAGCTCACGGTGTCGTTCCCCGTCGCGGTGGTCACCCCGCCAATTGGCACGACCGTGGTGGTCAACACCGCATGGGCACAACAGGCCATGAACAAGCTTAGCAGCGAAGCCGCCGAAATCGGTCGCATCATGATACTCTCTCTCCTCCTCGCATCCCGCACGTATGGATAACATTCCGTGGTCCACGAATTTCGTCGCGACGACACCGTTTGTCGCCGGACGGATTCGTGTCAAACGGGGTCACAAGGCGCACCACAGGCGCGCCCGAGACCCGGTCTGATCCAATTATCGTAGTTTCGATTTACCCCTTCGGTTGACCGTGCCCGCCGCGCTAAACCCTAGCCTCGCGCGGCAGCCGGTCGTCTCCCCCCATTCACCGGAAAGTACGCAGTATACCCGGAAACTCGAAGCAACTCCACCCCGATTTCTGCCCGCGTCCACACCGGTCCCAACCTTGCGGATCGCGGACTATGGACACCCCGTGTCCGTGGGCTTGACCGTGTTGCTCCATGCATTATATAGGTCTGCCCCATTGTATAAATCAACTGACCGCACCAAATCCTGGGCATTTACCTGACCGCTATGGTCAAGATCAAAACTAAAGGAACCATGCGGAGAACTAAATGTGCCAAAAAGGTATTGGACCAGATTGAACGTGTCGTTGGGGTTTACGGTCGGGTCCGCATTGATGTTACCGGGATGAGAGGTATAGGTCACGAAACTCGAACTCCGGTACCCAATCATGGTCACCGCACCGGGAGTAATCGGACGCAGCAGAACGAGCGAATAGACCCCCGGGGGACCTTCGGTGATTTCCGCAATCCCATTGGGACCTAAGGCGACGTCGAATTCGGTCTCGCACAACGAAAAGCACTCGGACGGGGCCGAGGTCGATCCAAGGGTCAAAATGATCGGCTCATTGGCGCTGCCAATCCCCTGCATCGCGCCGATTGTTGCCAAATTAGAAGGATGAGGTTGACGTGCATCGACTACGCCGCTCGGCGGATTGCTAAGCGTGATCAACCCGACCGGACATACTTCCGGAACACACGACAACGGCCCACACACGCTATCCGCGCCGTTCCAGGTCCCGACATTTTCGCAAGTCGCTTGAGTCTGACCGGCAACACAGACCTCTCCGATACAACACGCACCGGTGGGCTGCGGACAACCGAACGTCGCGCAGATTCGATTCACGTGGAATACGCCGCCTTGACCAACGCAGGTGAGCTGGATGTTCTCCACGCACGATCCATCCGGCATGCAACAAACGCCCAAACGGCAGGGCTGGGAAGTGCAGAAGGTGTTCGGGCCGATGAAGATTCCCTCCACGGCCGAGCAGGTCGGTCTCTCCACGTTGGTCAAGCACGTTGTAGAAAGGCAACAAGCTCCCAGCGGTTCAGGACATGAAAACGTTCCGCACCGAGAATCCGTGCCCATGAACGTGCCCCCTTGGTCTTCGCAATTGGTGATGGTGAAAAAGTCCTCGCAAGTTACATCGGTAAAGCAACACGCGCCGACTTGGATTGCCGGCTCGCAACGATAGACGGCCCGCATGATCCAATCGCCCCGAGGTCGGCACAATCCGAGTTGCGAGAATCGACGCCAACCGGAGGGACACCCAAAAAAACCGCAATCGATCGCTCGAATCCAGTTGTCGGTGGACGTGGCCAAAGCAGAATCGGTGGTGGGGAACGCGTTCAAATCAACAGGCGGACCTAAAAGGCATGGGTCCGCCGTCTGAGCGTTATGCTCATCGATTCGGTACCCGATGCTGAAGGTATTCGTTCCATTTGCGTTCGTGAGAATGACTTGTTCCGGATCGCTCGGGTCGATCACGATTTTCACGTTGACCCCGACGGCATTGTTGCTCTGTTCCATGCGAAGATGAGGAATAAACTCGTCATCCGATTGGAACAAAGCCACAACGTCTCCCAAATCCGGCGTCCCATCCCAAATGATGACACTGTATTTCGTGACCGTCGGCGAAGACACGCGCGGAGCTGCAAAAATGCATTCCAAGGATTCAATGGTGATGGGGAATTCGCTGGGATCAAGAACATAGGATGCGGCGGCGATTTCTCCCTCGGCGAACCCCGCTTGGACAACGAAAACTCCCCCGGAAAAATTGTTATCCGTATGCGTGGCCGTCATGGTCCCCGTACAATCGGAAGTTCCGGCTGTTCC
This sequence comes from Planctomycetota bacterium, assembly GCA_038043045.1. Classification (GTDB taxonomy): domain Bacteria; phylum Planctomycetota; class Phycisphaerae; order UBA1845; family UBA1845; genus JBBTCX01. The sequence goes on from JBBTCX010000275.1 coordinate 9,494, forward strand.
ACCGGCGTTCTGAATCACTCCACGGACTCTGGTCCGATTTCGGTCGCCGTGGTCCTCACCGTGTGAAACCACCACTTTCGGAATGTTCGTATCCAACTGGCGCATGCGAACGTCAACGGGACCGGGCTTGTCCGCGTCGGCTAGTGCGAAAGTCGACAAGGCGGCCGTAAACAGGATGCAAGCCAAACCACCCGACGCGGCTCTTGGCGCAAGAAAATCCCGATCATGAGTCATCAGCGAAACCCTCCACTGCGGCCCTATTCCACCGTCATGAGGCGGCGCCCTACCGACGGCGGAAAAAAGCCCCTACGCCAATCGTAGTCCTCGAAAAGCGGCAGTTCAATCGTCGGCGGCAAGTGCACCGACCACCAATTCCAATAGGTTTCGCAGGGTAACCGTGCCGAGCATGGGTCCGTCGTGCTCCGCGACAATGGCCATTTCATGACCGCTGGACTGAAGGGTGGAGATCGCCGAGGCAATGGTCTCGTCCGGGGTCAATGAAATCGCGGGCTCTAGTTGATCCCGAACAAACCGCCAGCCATCTGACCCCAACAAGTCATCGATTCTTACAAAACCGATGATATTGCGGCGGTGCGCCCCATGAACAGGCAGGCGAGAATGAACCGTGGTTTGGGCGGCGCGTTCCAAGTCTTCACGATTACCCGTGGCGGGAATAGCCGTAACCAGACGGGCGGGAACCATCACGGTTTGCAGTGGAACCTCGGAAAGTTGGAGGAGCCGCTCGACAGAATCCCCCCCCACGGGTTGCCCCACCAACGACTCACGCAGCAGCGTCGCCATTCGATGCCGAGGGTCCAAGGCATGGCCTCTCGACCGTCGAACTCCAGTGAAGCGCTCGAGAAATTCCGCCAGCCGGGCCAAACACCAGATCACCCCGGTCAGTCGGAACAAGTGGTCGAACAGAGATAGAAGCCAACTTCCCCGCAACATGAGCGAATCGGCGTGAAGGAAAAAGAGGTTCTTGGGAATGACGTTGGCGAAAACGAACACCACCGGTGCCAAAATGCCTATCGTATACAATTCTGCATCCGCGTCAGAAAGCATCAAGAAGTTATCAAAGAGATAGGCGACCGACCCTGATAGAACGTAGTCCGCAACGTTGACGCCGACCAAGGTGACCGCAAGCGTGCCCCGTTCATCCGCGAGAACAGCGGCCAGACGCAACGCCGCCGGCTCTCGTTGTTGGGCTCGAAGTTGCAACCGAAGTCGGTTCGCGCAATACAGTCCCGTCTCCGCGCCGGAAAAAAACGCGGACAGGAATAACCCCACGACAATCAGTCCGACAATGAGCCACACAATCATGACTCACCCTCGACGAGTTCGGAACCCGGCGGATCGCGGTGGAGAATCACCGTGGCGATACGCCGAGGCTCCATCGTTTCAACGGTCAGGGTGAGATTGGCCATTCGCACGGAATCGCCAGGCTGGGGAACACGACCGAGCCGTGAGAGTATTACGCCCGCCACGGTATCGATCCGACTGTCCAACTCTCCCACGCGAAATCGTTCGGCCCAAACACGCACGCTCAAATCACCGGAAACGCGATACCGGTTTTCATCGAGTTGCTCGACTTCCAAAGGGCGGGAAGTGTCATATGCTGGCAGATCACCAACAATTCGTTTGGCGATGTCGACCACCGATACGATCCCCGCCGTGCCGCCGAATTCGTCTACCACGACCGATGTTTCGACCTCCGCATCCCTGAAGAAACGAACAAGCTGAAGGAGATTACAGTGTTCAGGGACGTAGCGAATCGGGCGTAAATGCGATCGGATCATCGCCTGAGGCCGCAGATACAAATCCCGTGCAAACAGCACGCCTCGAAGGTCGTCCAAATCTCGACCGTGGACAAGCACGTTACGTCGAGCGGATGCTTGCAAAAACCGGCGTGCCTTTTCGGAACTCGTGTCGATCGACACCGACTGAAGATCGACTCGCGGAGTCATCACCTCGCGGACGCTGGTTTGCGCGAGACCCAGGACCCCTTGCAACATCTGGTTTTCTTTGGAATCGATCACCCCCTCTTGGGCGGATCGCTCCACCAAGAGCCGCAACTCTTCCGTCGTCACTCCACCTGTTGTTCCAGCCACCGGAGTTAAGAGCCGAGAAATCGGGTTGACCAAGAAACCCAGCAAGATCCATCGAAACGGCGCAAGGACAACCTGCAGAACCATGACGATCGTGGCTGCCACCGGCGCAAGCTTGGCGGTGGCGGATAGCGCCAGACCTTTGGGAAGAATCTCACCGAAAACAAGGACGGAGAGCAGCACTCCTAAACTTGCCACGGCCGCAAGGGCTGGATGGAGCGCCCGAAAGTCCTCCATAGCCACGAAGGAGACCGTATAGATGGTGACGTTCACCGCTACATTCGCAAGAAGTACGGTCGAGAGGCAGCGAGTGGGATTCTGAAGAACGGCTTGAACACGTTGGTGAAGTCGGGGTGCGGAAGTGCGGAGTTGCTCTTGCTCATGGCGACTCAACCCAAACAGGGCGGTCTCCGTTCCTGAAATCACGGCGGACAAGGCCAATAAGACGAGCAACAGCGCCCAAACCACCATGAAGGTATTGTAAGATGTAGGATTTCAAAGACAATCGAAACCGAAATTCACGCGTAGAGACGATGACCTAAGAAGCTCTTTTATTATGGCGCGCTCTCTTGCCGCTGAGTTTTTTCGATTGCGGTACTGATCGTTTTCTCAAGTCCCACATTCTCTTGCGCACGGGCGGTCTCGAGCGCCCGAGCGAGCACGTCTCCGGCTTCCAGATACTGGCTGTTGCGGCGGTAGACTTCACCCAAGTGATACATAGGCAACGACTGGGCCGGGTCCAAACGAACCGCGCGACTCAGCTCCGCAATGGCTTGGGGATAGTTCCCGGCAGCGGCGGTAATCCAACCCAACGTATCCAGCGTATCCGGCGTGTCCGCAATAGCTACGGCCCGCTTTGCATACGGAAGAGCGATGGCGTGCTCGCCCATTTTTTCAGAAATCAGATAGGCCAAGTTATTCATGGCCACCCAATTCTGGTCGTCGATCTTCAACGATTCTTCATACGCCCGTCGGGCAGCCGCATAATCTCCCGCGGTTTGATACATTTCACCTTGTTCTTGCAACAGACCGGCGCGCTCTTGGGGATCACGAGCCGTGGCAATCGCTTGCTCGATCTTAGAAACCGCTTCGGGAAAACGACCCGCAGTTTGAAAAAGCCGAAACAAAATACGATCATTCGCTCGCCCCAACGTGGAATCGTCCGGACTTACATTGAATCGGGTGATGGCCTCATCCATCGACATCGCCGAATGCACGTCTTGATGAACGGTACGCACGGATGCAATGGACTCTTCCATGGCCAAGTTCATGGCCCGGCGGAACTGCCCAATCGCATCGGGCACCTGACCGGCACGAGCCAACAT
>JBBTCX010000275.1:12936-19301 GCA_038043045.1 Planctomycetota bacterium
AAAGCGTATCGAGAAACCAGCCGGGCGTTCGTCTTGAAGTTGTTGGCATGACGTTCGTAATACCGAGCCCCTTCCGCAAATCGACCAAGTCGCTGATAGATATCGAGAATCTTGCTTACGCCTTCGGGCGAATAACCGCTGGTTTGGACGGCCTGTTGCGCGTCTCCGATCGCTCGTTCCGCCTGACCATTGTCGATATGGATGACCGCCCGAAGAAACAACCACCGTGGATCAACCTCTTCCGCCGATCGATTGATCCACGTGGTGACCACCCGTTCGGCGTCGGGAAGGCGTTTGGCACGAAGGTAGGCCATCGCCAGCTCCTCCCCCGCGCGCGGAGAATCCGGTGCATCCACAACCAACGATTCTAATTCCCGAATGGCTAGGTCCCCTTTCCCCGCCCGGACGTGAATTTGCGCGATCGCCACCCGTGGATCAAGATTCAGCGCCAACGGCGAAATCCGTTTGATCCGTTCAAGGTCTTCCAAGGCTTGCGCATTGCGTCCAAGAGAAAGATATTGACGCGCCCGATGATACAGCATGTTCGCGTCATCGGGCACGCGATGAAGATACTCGCTGAGTACCGCGACGCCGCGTTCGATTAATCCCTTGCGCGCATGAACTTCGCTTTCCCAATAAACCCCCCGCGCATCATCCGGATAGGATCGCCGGAATTCCGTGACCAGACCCTGCCCTTTGTCCACATCATTGATCGCCCGGTGCATCACGCAGGCGATCCGACCCACTTGAACCAAGGCCAACTGTGGAGATTTGGACGCCACTGCAATATCCACTCCTTTGTCGTACCACGGCAGCGCCTTTTCCGGTTGGTTAACGGTACGAACGTAGTATTCGGCCAGGGCTTGAGCAACGTCGAGCGTGAGCGCCGTATCCGCCGCCTCGCGCAACGTCGTTTCCACCAGGGGAAGTCTCCCCTGATTCAAATGGTGAGCAGCCACAAGAACCATGGCGTTTGCCCGCTGCTCAGATGTTTGTCGACTCCGGGCAAAGGTCTCGAGAGCGGAAAGAGCTCGGTCCGGTCGATCCGTTCGACGAAAGTACTTGGCCGCGCTCATCACCGCGAGTTGATCATCCGGTTGAACCTCCAGAAGGCGAGCGTAATACTGATCGGCTTTCGAAAAGTCCTTCACCTCTTCGCAAAGTCGGGCAAGCCGATGCAGATTGACCGCATCCTTCGGTTGCGTGGCCAGTTCCGCTTCCCGACGCGAGATCGCCCCGACCGGATCGGACTGCTCTTTTCGAGCCACCAATTCGGCCTTGACCCAGGGATCCTGTGGAATCAATCGTTCACAAACCGCCAAAGACTTCTCATAGGTTTCTTTGTCCCCGCGGGATTGAGCGATGGCAGCCAACCCTCGATGGGCCAGCGCCGCATCAGGATTTGCGCGAATGGAGCGCTCGTAAAAAACCTGGGCATCATCAACCCTTCCGGCGATCTGAAGGCAATGTCCCGCGTACATGAGAGAAAGGGAATCCGTCGGCTGTGCATCGACCGCCTGCTGATACGCGGCGATGGCCAGGTCCGTCTCTTGGCGCAATGCGTGGTACAGCCCGAGTATCGACTTTCCTTTCGCCCCATCCACGTCATGTTGCGCCGCCGAATCTCTCGCCGCGTCCATGGCCGACGCATCCGACAATTGAGCGGCGATGCGCAATTTTTGAGACAACAAGTAGCGATGATCGGACGACGTCGCCGATCGAGCCAGCGGACTATCTTTCTTCAACAAGTGTTGCTCAGACTCATTGATGGCGCTCAAAGCTTCCGACAGCTTACCGCGTCGAAATTGCAGGTCCGCGATCTGCATAGCCCGCAGGTAGGCGTCCTGTTCGGAAACCATAATCTCCAGCAGGGCTTCGTCACGCTGATCCGCCGAAAGATCCGGTCGACTCCAAACCGCCAACTTCTTAAATATGGAATCATCCGGACGAACGGACTGGGCTTTTGCGACGATCTGCGCCGCTTCCTCAAGTCGGTTCAATTCACGAAGCTGAGTGACAGCCGCCAACACCAGTCGCGGTTCCGCCGGTTCTTTTTCGAGGGCCGCCTTGAGTTCACGAACGGCCTCTTCGAAATGACCCTCTTGGACAAACTCTCGAACACGAAGAAGCGTACGAACTGTGGGAGAACCGGTCGCTTGTTCATGCAAATCCCCGGCGACACTGAGCTTTCCCCTTCGCTCATACACGGCGGCCTTCAATTGCCGAGCGTCGACATACCCCGGATCAAATCGCAGGACTTGCTCCGCGAAAGTCAACGCTCCGTCGAGGTCATTGGTCATCAGCAAGACTTGTCCATACAGCGTCCAGAACGCGGGATCGGTGCTTCGCTGCCGCAAGGCAAATTCGTAGGCCTCATCCAACACCGCCTTGGCCGCGCCGGGTTCGCCCAACTTGATATGAACTCTCGCCAGCAACATCTTGTTCTGCCAATCCACGTAACTACTTCCCCGATAGGCTTGATCCGCGGCCCTTAGGTCTTCCAATGCGGACCGGTCCTGACCGCGGGCCAATTTGATCCGTCCGGACTGACTCATCGCACGGGGATTGTTCGAAAACTCCCCCGCCGCTCGCTGGACGTACTGATCGGCCCGCACCAGCCATTGATCGTCCGGCGCGGCAGCTTCGCCAACCCCAACCGATACCGCCTGTGCCACGCAAGATTCCGAAGCCAAAATGAATAGACTAAACAACTTGAGCTTGTTCTTGATCCCCGACAACCCGCGCCGAGAAAATTCTCCCGCGATTCTTCTCTCGCATGTAGCGACGGTGTCGGCAAATCGCCCTGCCAGCTTATTCAACAGAGCCAGTTGGATGTACGCGTCGAATCCATTCGGATCACCAGCAATCGCTTCGTTCAAGATCCTTTCGGCATGATCAAAGAGAGGCTGTGCGGTTGAAGCGGGTTCGGACGAAGTCTTGGCCCGAGCCCAACTTTGGGTGAGAAACGATGCGTAGGCCAATTGCGCTTCCTGCAACACGTCCGGATACTTTGCGGCTTTGATGAGCGTTTGTTGAAACAACTCGTCCGGTTTGCTCGTGGCCTGCCGACCACCGGTGGATTGATGACGCGCATGGGCCAAGCTGACCTTGGCCGCGTCTACGCTATCACCCTCAAATCGCGCCAGCAATCCACGATACAGTTCGTTGCATTCCTCGGCCTTACCGGTTTCGCCGAGATAGACCGCCAGGTCGATCGCGTATTCCGCCGACTCCGGGGCGAGCTTCACGGCTTCACGAAGTTGCTCGACGCCGCGCCCGGCCAGACCCTCTTCGACAGATCCCAAGCGGGTCCAAGCCATACCCAAGGCATGCAGCGCGAAAGCCTGGTCCGCGGGCGACTTGTTCTCCGTTTCGAGATTCATCATCTTCTGAGCGGCGTCCTCTACTTGCCGCCATGCGGATACGCGCGATTCCATAGTGGCGAGTTCCAGGAGCAAGTTGAGAAGCTTCTGGTGGGCCTCAATGAAGTCCGGTTGACGAATCAACGCTCGTTGCCAGGCCTCGTGCGCGAAACGAAGGTCTCCACCCTCCAGTTTCATTTGCCCATACGCCACCAAGTACGTCGGGTCTTCGCTTCGCTCGAACGCTTTCAAATAAAACAACGCGGCCTGTTCAAAGTCAGAAGACTGGCGATATCGTTCCGCCAGAGTCACGAAGTGTTGAGGGTCTCGCTGCTGCAACTGTCGCAACATCAAAGCCGACACAAGAATCACACCCGTGAATCCGAATAACGAAAGCAAGACCACCACATTTTTGTTGATTTGTTTCTTGGCCATGTTGCAAACTCCAATTCCGACTTATCGGACTTCTATTTTGACTTATCGGACTTCAGTTTAAGTGCATTGGGTCCAATAATTCCGCCATTCTCGCATAAAGCCCTATTGGCCTTCTTTTGCCAATCGCTCGGCCTTTTCAAACTCCGGCCAATGTTTTTGAACCAGCGCCGGCAGCAATCGTTCGAACAGTTGAGCTGCTCCCTTCACGGTGTCTTCCCGTGATGCCCATTGGGATACCCGGATATCTCCATTGTCGTTTCTTCCCGCGAAGAAACTCACCTCGACCTTGCTAAAGAAAGCGTAGGTCGCGGAAAGATCGTTGATCAATACGCGTACCCGATTGCGCGTCGCCGCAAAGCGACCGTTCGCGTAAAAAGTATAGGCGACGGAAAGTTCCTCTCGATTGAACAACGCGGTTCGGGCAAAAGTACAAATACGGAGTGGAACGCTCGAGGATTCCGGGCCCAGCGTGTTCACATCAACTTCAACGTTCTCGTGCGGTCGAGCCGGTTGATACCCAACTCCCAAGTAGCAAACATCCGGGGTATGGGGCACTAAATTATGCCCCCCTGAGTAATAAGTGACGAACAGATTGGCAAATCGCAGCGGATGGTTGAGCGGCTGCGATGCGTCCTCCAGCACCCAACTGAGATACTGCTCAGTACCCAGCGCCTCAACGACCGGCGAATCGAGAGTCTGAGGGCGAACTACCTGATACGGGAATACGGCGTCACCTGAAACTTCACTCAAAGGAACGCGCAAGGCCAACGCCCGTTTGCTTTGTTTCCAACCCATCCAGCCAGCCAATGGTCCCATAACAACAGCAAAAAGTCCGAGAATTGCGACCGCCAGCACAAGCGGGCCGGAAGTCAGCTTCAAAACGGCATTCCCTTCTCGGTGTGACATCTCTAACGTTCTTTTATTCATTAGTTTATGTGCGTAGTGTATTCTTTCGGACGGCCCTTTGCCTTGTCATCTTATCGGCCTATGAAATGCTTGGGATTGCTGAAACCGCGAGTTGCTTCGATTGGGCGAAGCTAAGCAGATGTACTCACGCCTAAGCATTTTGTCCGATAAGCTCGACATGATCACCGGTGGATTCAGGCTAATTTTCATGGAATTCTCCCTGTGAACAAACGCGCATGCTTCATCATCGGCTGCGGTGGGCATGGCCGCGTCGTCCTGGATATTCTACGCCAAGGCGGCGCTTATGAAGTAATCGGGTTTGTTGATTCAAATCCGGACATGGGCGGCCGCCGGATAGACGGCGTGCGGGTTCTTGGCTCGCCGGATGAAATCCAGGATCTAAAAGTGGCGATTCCGTTGGAGATGGCCATCGTAGCCATTGGGGACAATGGTGTCCGCCGGGAAATGGCACACCAACTTCACCAATGGGGGATTCAAACGATCAATGCCATTCATCCATCCGCAAACTTAGCGAGTAATGTTACGCTGGGTTCAAACATCGTTATCGCCGCCGGGGCTTTGGTTTGCGCTCATTGCCAAATCGGTGATTCCGTAATTCTCAACACGGGGTGCATCGTCGATCACGAATCCATGATAGGAACGGCCACCCATGTTTGCCCGGGTGCTCGTTTGGCGGGACGAGTCACCGTGGAGTCCGGCGCGTTTGTCGGAATTGGCGCTACGGTCATTCAGAATGTACGCGTGGGATACGAAGCCGTGGTCGGCGCTGGCGCCGTGGTGATCGAAGACGTCCCCCCCATGTCCACCGTGGCCGGCGTTCCGGCGAAGATCATCAAGGGACCAAGCGCGGATGCCATGTATCGCTCATGGCTTCTACCCGAACGCCCCACTGTTGAAGCCTTCGCGGCCTCACAACGACCGTAATCCGTGGACGGTCCCGAGATGGGGCCAATGTCGAGTCGATGACCCGACCTGCTTGGCTTATTTACTCAAACTGACCGATTTTATGCCACGAGGAGTTTCTCCAAGCGGCGGAGGACGGCTCGCTCATGACTCAGCTTAGCCACAGTTTTGACGGCCTCGTTCCATATCCTTTGTCTCGAATCGGCTTTGAGTTGCCGGATCGGCGGAAGTCGAAGCACGTTCTTGGCGTCCTTGCGGCCTTGTGCACGCGGGGCGTCCAAGCCCACGTGGGTCAGGCAGGCTTAACAGTCCGTTGCAAAAGCCGTTTGGCGATGATTTTAGGCCGCGCGCACACGGACCGCGGTGGAAGGCGTTGACCACGCCGGAAACTAAAGAACGGCCAGAATGCGCCGCAACGATCGCCATGACGCCTCAGCAGCCTCGATCCACGCCCCGAAAAGCCCGCGCAGGGCTCCGGCCCGCCCCTTCGGAGTGCCAAAGCCTGGCATCTTGCGCAGGATCAGACCGAGGTTGAACGCCGCGACATGAATCAGATATCTTTTGTGTACATTTTCCCGCCCTCGCAGGTGGACCCTCCGCATCCCCCCGTCGTCCAACACGTGCTCGAAGGCCCGCTCCACCAACTCCCCGCGCTTGCGATGTAACTGTTTAGAACGCTCGCCCTTCGCCCCCCTCCCGGCCACGACCTACCAGCAAAACGCGCTGATGGGTGAATCC
>JBBTCX010000276.1:0-2735 GCA_038043045.1 Planctomycetota bacterium
CACGACAGTCCGGTACCGTCACCTTGATCCACGAGAGAGCGATACTTGGTCACCTGCGAACAACCACACGCCGGGCATCGCGGACGGTGAACGGTGACGGTCTCCAGTAATTTTCGCCGAGCAACGGGCAACGTTTGGTATTCATCGATCATGGCGTTGAGTTTCCTTATGAGAGTTCACCGGCGGCGCTTAAATCCCTCGGTGACTGCGGTACGCCGCGTTACTTTTGGCCTTGTTCTTAAACTCCTGGACTTGCTCCTCGTCGGCCAGGGGAAGTTCGAGGTTCACCGCCAGGTCCTCGCGCATCTGGTCATAAGCGTCGTTGAACCGCTCCCGAATCTGCTCTTCGCTCTGATGGGCGAAAACCGTGGGAAGCGTGTCGATCCATATCTCGATTCGGTTGAGGAAGTTCAGCATCAGACCCACCATCGTTCGCTCTGCGAAGCTACGATCCATGTAGGTTTTCTCAAGAATGCCTCGGCGCAGACGAAGATACAGGGTCTGCTCGGCCTTGTGCTGCAGGTCTACTCGCCGACGCGTCGCGGCGTAGTTGTCTACGGAGGGAGATGGGGCCGCGGTGGAGAACGTCTCGGCACGCCATGACTCGATCTTCTCCCCGTCAATGGGAAACGTCTGTCCCAGATTCCATCGCGGATCGGACATCCAGCTGTGCACGGTCTGCCGGGACACGTTCTGGTCGCGGGCAATCTCTTGTTTATTCTTGAGCGGTCTGGGCACGGTTCGTAGTCTCCAATCGTTCGGCTGTCTTTTTTCTGGCGTGGTGCTCGACATTGCAGCAGCTTTGGTCCCGGGGCGCTCTATATCGCAGCAGCTCTCCAAAAAACCCTGAAAAACAAGCGAAATTCAATGTTTTTCCCTTCCCTTCATCTTAAAAGCAGCGTAATGTTGAATTGTAAGAACGAAATAAAAGGCCTCAAAAGAAAGGGAAAAAGATGACCACCACACGAAAAAACGAAAACAAAAAGGTAAACAAGATGACGATCGAAGAGATGAAAGCCAAAGAAACGACGCGAGCTAATCGACGCCTGAAGACGGGGACGCTGGTGGTCTCTAACGAGGACGGCGAGCCGGGCCACATCGCGCAGGTCTGCACCTACCGACGCAACGGCGTAGACGCCTGGTCGTACGCGGTTGAGACCAAGTACGGCCGCGAGGTTTGGGAGGTCGGCGAACTGTTCACGCCCGACCAGGGGAACTAGAGGAACTAAACGAAAGGAACCAAGACCATGACTATCGAGTTCAAAGCGATTGAGTTCAGGAGCACGCAAGAGGCCGTTCAGTGGACCGAGGCCGGCGAGTGCGGCGTGGCTATTCTGCTCGACGGCAAGAACTACGTGATGGACCGGGCCGAGGTCGAGCGCATTGAAGTCGCGGGCGTCGAGTTCGCCTACCTGAACGATTACGAAATGCCCAACGGCGAGCACCGCATCATCACTGTGCCGGTGAACGATTGAAAACCACGAGGCAAGAGTCCGCGTCGCGTCGGCGCGGCGAGTGCATACAAAAGGAGAATGACGATGAAACTCAAGAAGGTTTCTGAAACGAAGCGCAAGAGAACAAAGAAAACCGATGACCAGAAAAAGGAGAAGCGACTCAGCGCTCTGGACGCAGCCGCGGAAGTACTGCACAAGGGCGGCCAACCGATGCGCTGCACCGAAATGATAGCGGCGATGACCGAGCAGGGCCTGTGGAAGAGTCCTGCGGGTAAGACTCCTTCCGCGACGTTGTACGCCGCCATGATGCGCGAGGCGCGCAACAAGGGCAAAGACTCGCGTTTCAAAAAGGTCGAGCGCGGGAAGTTCGCTTGCAACGGGTAGTACACACACCATCAAGCGCCCTCCCCGAACGCCTCGCAGAACTGCGGGGCGTCTCTCCGGTGACACCGGACTTGGTCCCACCAAACGCAATCTGAACGGTAGCACCCAAGGCGTCGACGACGCGTTGTGGGCGATCGTGGACCAACGACCGGACCTCCATTGACCAACGGGGCGTCCGAGGACCATCTGGCGCGATTCACCCGACCCCCTCTCCTGCAACTAGTGCTTCCACGTTTGTCGAGCGCCGTTCGGCTGACTTTCCCGTGAACTTCTGCCAACGATCGACGATCACGTCGCAGTACAGGGGATCGAGTTCCATCAAAAACGCGCGTCGTCCCGTCTGCTCTGCGGCAATCAATGTCGAACCACTTCCTCCGAAGAGATCGAGCACGTTTTCGTCCGGTTGGCTGCTGTAGGTCATCGCCCGTACCGCCAGTTCGACGGGCTTCTCCGTGAGGTGAATCATCGACTGCGGATTGACTTTCTTCACCGCCCACACGTCCGTGGCATTGTGAATTTCAGGATGGAAGTAGTGCGCAGCGCCTTCGCGCCATCCATAAAAACACCACTCGTGGTTGCCCATGAAGTCTTTCCTCGTCAACACCGGATGCTCCTTCACCCAAATGATCGCCTGCGAAAAGTAGAGTTCGCAGGCCTTCAACACGGGCGGGTAGTTCGCGCAATTGGCGTATCCGCCCCAAATGTAAAACCCGCGCCCGGGTACAAGCACGCGGGCGATGTTGCCGAACCATGCGCGAAGCAACCGATCGAACTCTTCGTCGGAGACGAAGTCATTCATGAGCGGTCGGTCTTTCGGTCGCAGCTTCTTGGTTGTTGCCGCTTTCGATCCCTGTCGAGCGACGTCGAATCCCTGATGATGCGTCAGTCCATTTCGCC
>JBBTCX010000277.1:0-22374 GCA_038043045.1 Planctomycetota bacterium
TCGATAGATAGGCCGACCTTCGATTGTGGCAATTGGAGAATCAACGGCCGATGCAGGTTGAGGCGGCGTAGAAGTTGGTAATGGCTTTTCAGGGCGAAAACGTGACGGTGAATCCGTTGCGGTTTGGATGTTGGATGATGCGGGTTGATCGGTCTTGTTGTTTCGCAACGCGGACGTGACGCTGGGGGTGGTTGGATCGTTGACAACGCATGACACCAGCACAAATGGCAACCCAAATAGGCTTGTGAATCGTCGGACCGCCGAGGCTGAAAACATTCTGAACTACTCCGTTTGTGATTTCCTTCGACTGCTCGTCACCGATTGAATTGTAACGTGGCGGCGAACGCAACGAAATCAGCCAAACGGGAATACTGTGCGGGACGATGAACCAGGGTTACACTTGGAACCATGGATCGTGATTCATCATCGGTTTCGGTGGTCATGCTTGGAAGCGGAACGTCGCACGGAATTCCCATGATCGGTTGCACGTGCGAGGTGTGCACATCGAGTGATCCCATGGACAAGCGAACTCGGGCGAGTGTTTATGTGGTGTATCAGGGCGTGCGGTTTCTCGTGGATACGGCGCCGGAGTTGCGGTTGCAATGCGTGGCCAACGGGATCGATGCCGTGGATGCGGTGTTGTTCACTCATGCCCATGCGGATCACATTTTGGGCTTGGATGATCTGCGGCGGTTCAATTGGTTGATGAAGCGGCCTATCGCGTGCTACGGGAGTGCGCGGACGCTGGATTCGTTGAGGCGGATGTTTGGTTACGCGTTTGAACATGCCCCGGATTCGCCGCATAGTCGGCCTCACCTGGAATTGAATGTGATTGAAGAAGCGACGTTTTCCGTTGGAGAAGCGCGCGTAGCGCCGATTCCATTGATGCATGGTCCGATGGCGGTGTTGGGGTTTCGATTCGGGCGGTTTGCCTATTGCACGGACTGTAATCGGATACCGGATTCGTCGATCGCGTTATTGCAGGGCGTTGAGGTTTTGATTTTGGATGCGTTGCGGAAGACTTCGCACCCGGCGCATTTCTCGATCGATGAGGCCATCGCCATGTCGCGGCGCATCGGCGCGAAGCGAACCTTCTTCACGCACATGACCCACCAACTCAAACACGCGGAGACCAATCGGGAACTGCCCGACGGCGTTGAGCTTGGTAGGGATGGGATGAGGATTAAGGCGTAGTGGGAATGTCGAATGGCGAATCGGGAATGGCGAATGAGTCGGGTCGATGACCCGACCTACGAACGAACTTGTCTGGCCTGAGTCGAACATGCCACTCGACTGTCGCGAGTCGAATACTTTTTTGGGTACTGGTAAAGTTTGCCGCTTTTCCGAGCCGCGACCGTGAGGGAGCGGTTTTTTTCGGCTTGGGTACGAGGAGACCGCTTGCTCACGCGCGCGGCTCTGTTCAAACTTGACCCGTACCCTTTTTTGACGCGTCATAGGGGATAAGTTACGTTATGTGTCATGCGTTGCATCATAGATAACAATCTGTTGAGTTCGATCAACAAGTCGAGGAAATGGTTAACTCCAAGCCAAAAAAGGCGGATCACGTTGATTCTTCCTCCTCGCGTTTGGTCGGAAGCGTCGCTTGGTCCAAGCCCGATCGAAAGGTTGACCGGTCTGACTGAATTCGTTCTTCGGTTTGGCATGGAATGGGGTCATGTTTCCAGGGTAGCTCGCACTCTTACAGACGCGCAACTTGCCAGCTTCCAACCAATTGTACCCAACAAGAGCCGCTTGCATCGTAGTTTTCTGAACCTTCTGATGAACGGCACAGAGTTCGTCGCAGAAGATGCGCGTCAGATGAAACAAGAAGTTTTGAGCACAAACGAGGATGTTTCGTCATTTATTGCGGCCGATAATAAACAAACCCGTGACGCGTTGTCGCGCGGTGAAAACATTGTGCTTGTTAGGGACGTACTTGATATTGATCACGTCAAGCAAAATGTCAGCAATTGCGAGTGGTTTGGATTGTCATATGAGCGCATACGCATCAACCCAATCCTCCACCGTTGTGTAAAGCTCTACGTGCACGTGCATCTTGGCTACGCAAATTGTTGGCGAGACAAGACACTAAACGTGACGGTTGGCCCCGGACGCGATGATTTTACTGATATTTCGCTTGCCTTGTACGCCGCCGATGGGGACGTGATCCTGACAGCAGATAAAAAATTTGGTGACGCGTTTCGATCCATTGATCCACATCGAAGAGTCGAGATCAAGACTTGGGACGAGGTCATCAAGACCTTCAATTGAACGGTCGCAATCGGCATTCATGATGGTCGTAAAACCTATGGGTTGCGAGAAGGGATTCACGCATCAACGGACCGCTCCATAGCTGTCGCGGTTCTGTTCAAGACGGTCGCGGCTCGCAATGTCGGGTCGATGACCCGACCTACGTCAAGATACCGATGGCGGACGCGGAGGCGTAGTGGGCGGTGTGGGTGATGGAGAGTTGGATTTCGTGGATGCCAAGACGTGACGCTAGGTTCTTGCATTCGCCGGAGAGAGTGACAAGGGGTTGGCCCAAAGGGTCGGGGAGGATTTCCATGTCGGTCCAGGAGATGGATCCGCGCCAGCCGGTACCGAGCATTTTGAGTATGGCTTCTTTGGCGGCCCAGCGGCCGGCGAGATAGGGAACGGGGTTCTTGAAACGTTTGGCGAGTTCTTGTTCGGCTGGGGTGAGAACGCGGTCGAGAAACCGTTGGGTGTGGTGTCGCCAAACATCTTCGATGCGGGAGCATTCCACCAGGTCGATACCATGTCGGAGGGACATGGGGAGTAGGATACGACGACGCGTTGTAAACGCTAGTGAGGCTTCGCCGCCATTCCATGCGGGACTCTGCTCCGTAACAGAATCACTGCTCAAGGCGCCGTGGCACACGGGGGCGTGAAGGTTGAAAAGCGAAAGGAAATGTCGAATGACGAATTGAGAATGGCGAATGAGCCGATAAAGACTCGACCTGGCATTGGGGGCCAGTTAGACTCTTGAGCGACAATGAATAAGGGGTTGTATCAATATTTCCAAGAAGGCCATTTTCCGCCGGAGGGGTCGCGCGGGCTAGAGCCCCGCGGCTCAGTATTGCGAGAGTTCCTAAGCATCGGATCGTGATGGGTCGCGGGATGATCCGGTTTGGAATGATGGATGTGGTGAGACAACTATCGTGGCAATGAAAAACGGTTATCCATCGATCTTGTTGTTCGGAGGGCCTGGGTCTGGGAAAGGGACGCAGGGTGCGGTTTTGGGGCACTTGCCGAACCTCGTGCATCTTGCGATGGGGGATATTTTCAGGGGGTTGGATAAAACGTCGGAGATAGGGAAGGAGTTTCTTTCGTATTCGACGCGAGGGGCGCTGGTGCCGGACGAGTTGACGATTCGCGTGTTTCGGCAACATGTGGAAGGTCGGGTTTCGACGGGTACGGTGGACGCGTCTTATCATACGTTGCTTTTAGATGGGATACCGAGAACGGTGTCGCAGGTGCGGCTGTTGGAATCGGTGATTCACGTTCGGGCCATTGTTCATTTGTTTGTGGAGGACAAGGAGGCGTTGATCGCGCGGATGATCGGGCGGGCGAAGAAATCGAATCGGCCTGACGACGCGGATCGGACGGTGGTGGAGAATCGATTGTCGGTCTATGAGCGGGAGACGCAGCCGGTGTTGGAGGCGTATCCGAAGAAATTGATCGCTCGGATCAATGGAGATCAGCCGCCGCTGGGCGTGCTTCGGGATATTGCTTCGTGCTTGGTGAATGTGGTGCCGGCGCGGATTTGACGATCACGCATTTTCATGATACCGGAGCGGAAAGAGACAGCAAGTGGCACCTCGAGCGTAGCCCAACTTCTACAAACGTTTGCAAGTCGGTTTGACCAGTATCTCGGTACCCTGATTACAGTAGAGAACAATGAAGTCGACCGGGTTCTTCGGGAGGCGATGGCGTATGCGCTGCTTTCGCCGGGGAAGCGGTTGAGGCCTTTCTTGGTTGTGCGATGCTGCGAGTTGGTCGGTGGACGAGAGGATGATGCGCTGGCGTCCGCGGCGGCGGTGGAATGTGTTCATGCGTTCAGTCTTGTGCACGATGATCTTCCGGCAATGGACAACGATGATGTTCGAAGGGGTAGGCCGACGTGTCATAAGAAGTTTGGTGAGGCGATGGCGATACTCGCGGGGGATGCGCTGGTGGTGCTGGCGTTCCAGGTCCTTGCGGAAAGGTATGAGAATTCGCGCGTAGTGTCAGGGGTGGTGAAAGAGCTGGCGGAGGCGACGGGTTGGAGCGGAATGATTGGCGGGCAGGCGGCGGACATCTTGGGCGAAAAGAGTGCCGCAGATGTGAAGTTGACGGCGACGATACATCAAAAAAAGACGGCGAGGTTATTTCGGGCGGCGTGTCGAATCGGGGGGATGGCGGGGAATGGGTCGACGGAGCAAGTGGAATCGTTGGGGCGATATGGCGAAACTCTGGGGCGGGCGTTCCAAATTGCCGATGATTTATTGGACGTAACCGGAAATTCGCTGAAAATTGGGAAGGAAACCGGAAAAGATGCGTCTGCCGGCAAACAAACCTATCCAAGAAGCGTAGGAATAGAGGAGAGTCGTCGGATCGCCCTTGGGTTGGCCGATGAAGCGATTCAGACGATTTCAGGGTTTGGCGTGGAGGCGGATGCTCTTCGAGATTTGGCGGGGTATGCCGTTGCGCGAGATTATTGAAAGAAGTCGAGATGACATTGGAGTAGAACGTCGGATAGAGTAGAGATAGTCGGCGGGGAAAACCCGCCCTACGACGGAATAGACAGAGGGATGTTGAATGGGTTTGTTGCAGAACATTCGGTCGCCGGAGGATGTGAAAGCGCTGCCGGTGGAACAGTTGCCGCAATTGGCCGAGGAAGTCCGGGCGAGGATTTTGGAAGTTGTCGGCGAAAACGGCGGGCACTTGACCAGCAATTTGGGTGTCACGGAACTCACCATCGCGCTGCATCGCGTGTTTGATTTCACAAAAGACCGGTTGCTCTGGGACGTAGGGCATCAGTGTTATCCGCACAAACTTCTGACCGGGCGAAATGATCGATTTGAGACGTTACGCCGGGCGGGCGGGATCAGCGGATTCCCGGATATTCACGAAAGTGAGTACGATCTTTTTAACGTCGGGCATGCGGGAACTGCGATCGCAACGGCCATTGGGATGGCGCGGGGAGATCAAGTGCTCGGACGTGACACTTCCGTGGTTGCCTTGGTAGGTGACGCGAGCATCGTCAACGGCGTGGCCATGGAGGGGTTGAATCAGGCCGGGACGCTGAAGCGACAGTTCCTTGTTGTTCTGAATGACAACGAATGGGGGATTTCGCCGACGCAAGGTGCGATGGCGGAGTATCTCGCGCGGTTTCGGGCCAGCAATTTTTATGAGGAAGTCAAAGCGCGGACGAAACAGTTTCTTCCGAAATTGCCGCTGGTTGGAAAACCCGTGTATGAAGCGATCGCGCACCTGAAGGAGAAGATCAAGGCGACGGTTTCGCCGGGTCAGATTTTCGAGGCGTTGGGATTGCAATATGTCGGGCCGGTGGATGGCCACGACATTCCGCATTTGATGGAATTGTTGGAAATATTGAAGAAGGCTCACCATCCCGTGTTGTTGCACGTGCATACAATCAAGGGGAAGGGGTGTAGTTGGGCGTCGGCGGAACCTGGAAAATATCATAGTCCGAAGCCGTTTGCGGTGCAGGGCGGCAAGGTCACTCTGAAAAGCAGCGGCGGGAAGAGTTGGACCACGGCGTTTGTCGACGCGTTGATTGAGCTGGCGGATCACGAACCACGAATCTACGCCATGACCGCGGGAATGCCCGATGGAACAGGGCTGAACAAATTCATCGAGAAATTCCCCGATCGTGGTAGAGACATTGGGATCGCGGAAAGTTGCACGGTGGATATTGCGGCCGGTTTGAGCAAAGCGGGGATGCGTCCGGTGGTGGCGATCTACTCCACGTTTTTGCAACGAGCGTTCGATCAAGTTTTTCAAGAGGTGGTGTTGCAAGGCCTACCGGTGATGTTCTGCCTGGATCGGGCCGGATTGGTGGGTGGTGATGGGGCCGTTCATCACGGGTTTCTCGACATTACTTATCTGCGTGGATTTCCCGGGATGGTGTTGATGGCCCCGATGGATGAAGCCGAGTTGCTTGCGGCGATGACACTGGGGTTGTCGTTGAACCAAGCGTGCGCGGTTCGTTATCCGCGGGATAATGTTCCGGCGGAAGAATTGGCATGCCCGGCGTTTGAGATCGGAAAGGCGCGCGTCTTGCGAAAAGGATCGGCGGCGACGTTGCTCTGCTATGGCGTCACCGCAAATTATGGATTGGCGGCTGCGGAGATGTTGGCGGAGAATGGCGTCAACGTGACCGTGGTCAACGCGCGGTTTGCGAAACCCATCGATCGAGACATGGTGAAGGCGGCGTTTTCGTCGGGAGCGCCGGTGGTGACGACGGAGGATCATTCGGTGGCCGGCGGTTTTGGTGCGGCGGTTCTGGAAGCGGCGCAGGAGATGGGACTGACGTGCAACCGCGTGGCACGGCTTGGATTGCCGGAGGATCGATTCATTGCTCATGGGCCGCGCGGTGGACAGCTCGCGGAGTGCGGGATTGATGCCACGGGAATCGCGGCGACGGTGATGCGATTGCTGGAAGCGGCAGTTTCGCAAGACAAAATGCCCACCGTGGTTCGACACACGACGATCACCACGGCGATTCGGTAACATGACACAGAAACCCGACCCTCGCCGTTTGTAGTGGCAAGGGTAAGAGCACCGATCCTGACGGGGTCTTTGGCAACGTGACAAAACCTTCCCGTTCCAGTCGAGTCTTTCTTCTTGGAAATCCGGACAAGCGGGATGTGCGGCCAACGATGGATGATTTGCGCTCGTTCGCCGAGACCCGGTGTGAGGTCGTCGGAGTGGAATGGAGCGTGGATGGTCGAAAAGCACTGGACGTGAAGGCCGATTTCATTGTTGTCCTCGGAGGAGACGGAACGCTGATCGGCGTCGCCCGGTCGTTGGGCGTGCAACAAGTTCCGCTGATCGGGGTCAACATTGGGAAGCTGGGTTTCCTAGCGGAATTCACGGCGAAGGAACTCAAGGAACGATTCGATCAGACGATCAGCGATGCCACTCTGGTGCACAAGCGGCTCATCTTGCGCGTGGAAATCTCGGAGCGGGGTCGGGTTCGTGAGTCGGCGTTGGCGATCAATGATTGCGTGGTGCACGCCGGTCCGCCGTTTCGATTGATTCAGCTCGGCATCTCGATTAACGAACAACCACTCTGTGAACTCGGCGGTGACGGCGTCATCGTGTGCACGCCGATTGGATCGACGGCGCATAATCTTTCCGCCGGCGGGCCAATCATGGAACCGAGCGTCGATGCCATCATCGTGACACCTCTTTGTCCACACTCGTTGACGCACAAACCCTTGGTCGTGGATCAAGCCGCGACGATCGAAATCGTTCCCCAAAGAGTCAATGAGGGCACAACTCTGATGATCGATGGACAAGTTTCGTTCCCGTTGCAACAGGGAGTAAGCGTCCGTGTGAGACGGTTTGAACGGGACCTGTTGCTCGTTCGAAACCCCATGTACGCGGATTGGCACAAGCTGGTGACCAAACTGCACTGGGGCAGGGCGCCGGGGATTGATTGACTTACCCTAAGTGAACACAGCCGCGCCGAACCACCATAGCCATGATCCGGACCCTCTCGATGCTCGCATCTCGGTTACCCGCGTCATCATCCCACGCAGATTTGGCTTTCAACGCTTGCAGCACGTCGCGACGCCAGGATCTCGTCCCCGATCTCCACTACGGCACGAAACGTGTCCATGGCCGCTTGTTCTATTGCGGAGAATTCATGCAATTCCAGGGGTATAGCATCCATCATTCCTTTGAATTCCCGCCAATAGGTCAGTTGGCTCTCGCCGTAAGGATCGAAATAGGTAGAACCTGTTTCGTGAAGATGAAACGTCCGCCGAACAGCCTTTGCGATGAATCGTCCGCCGTTTGTGCTGCCCTCCAGTACGTAAAAATAGCCCAAAATGGCACGCGGAACCGCAGCGACTGCACGGTCCATTGATCGTAAGTACGATCGGGTTGCTTTTAACGGGGATATGTCCTCTTCACGGCGGCCCAAAGATTCCAAATCATTCTTCAACGACCCTTCGCGAAATCGACATGCGAGTATCAACGGGCCGCAAGTCGGATCGGAAATCGCGGTCACTCTCAACCTTTCCTCCAGATTTTTGTGGATCAGATAGAGCTGACTCAAAAACGAAATATATTCCGGCAATTGTAGTGATCCCTTTAGGAGCGATTTTTGGAATGTTGAATGTTCCGCGGCGTTATGTAGCTGAGTGGTTCTTTCTCGAAGGGAATTGGTGGTCGAAGTAGTTTCGACCCCCACCCTGCTGACTTTTTTATTCCCAAACATACGATCCTCTCTCTAAAACCGTGGTCTATTGTCAATTGAGACTCATTCTCAATGAGACTGAGTCTCGATTATGCTATTGCTTGATTCTGGGTTGTCAAGGAGCTGCGCATATGAAACCGGCGGACCGGATCGAACCACTTCTCAAGGGCGATCGCACACGGGGATTGCGATCAATGACTACGGCGCGCACGGATGTGGACAGAAGTAATCCCCCGCGAATGCGGCTAATTCCGCGATCAGGTCGTCGACATCCACGATTCCGTCTCCGCCGTCACACGGGTAAAGGTCAGAGCCCGGGCAATCCAACATATTGGCGAAGCCCTGCAAGAGGCAAATCAAATCGTCAACATCGACAAGACAATTTCCGCCGGGAGGTTGAAGCTCGCCGTAGAGATTGCACGTTCCGCAACTCGGCCAAGTAGTAGAGGCCATGATCTCCGGTTCGGCCATGCTCGTATTGAGCCAGGCGTTGACCAAAAACACGCCCTCGTTGGCCAAGAACCCTTCGCCGCCGATATTGGCGAGGTTTAGAAACTGAATGTATTCCCAGCTTGTGGGTTGATAGAGGAGGTCGATGGTCGCTGTGACGGCGGTCGCGGGCGGGTTGAGGGTGAAATCGTCCCAATAGTTGTATGTTTGGCCCGGGCCGGGGTTGCCGTATTGATTCGCCGGAACCGGAATGGCGTTGCGAAGGAGTGCTTCATCATAGCTCATGCCGTACGTTGGAATGCGATTGTCCTTGTCCACCGTGTTGTTGAGGACAAAATGAAAAGTGACATGGTGTGTCCCTGAGGATTGAGCGGCCAGATTCCCGAGCGTATAAGAAACGGCCCCAGTGACTCGATCGTAATCCAACGCCAGACTCGGATCATAACCCCAACCGATCAACTGATCGGCCCACTCCTTGGTCATGGCATAGTGCGTTTCGTAAACCTTGGTGTTGGGGTCGTTCAAGTCAAGAAGGGTTCGCACGATCGTCGGTTTCCCGTCGAGATCGACGGCGAGGTTCCCGTAGGCGCCGTCCTCTCGAACCAACACATCGCCGGCGTCATACCACTTGATGTTCAACCACATTCGACGGCCTTCGGGATAACCGGTGATAAGTTTGTGTCCGGTGAGATTGACGACACGTAGTGTGTTCCCATTCACCGAAAGCGAAGCCGCCCGTTGCAAGGTTTGTATCGCCCGAAGTCTCCCCTCGTTAAGCATCGTGATTTGGCTCGTGGTCATTCCTCCGCCCAATCGAAGCTGCCCTTGTGCATTCATATATTCGATGGCCTGTGGTACCCAATAATTGGCGCCGGTCAGGTCATGCAAAGGTAAATCCGTTCGAGTCTCCGCCGATGGGGAACTACACCCTTCGCCGGTAACCGGAGGCATGTGGCACGTTTGACAGGTGAAATACCGAGGAGTTCCGTCGGCATAATTCCCGCCGGTACCCGCTTGTAGAGCGGCTTGGTAAGCATGCTGGATCGCTCCCGCCTGCAAGTCGGCCGGTAAACTTGGGGTATTGGAAACGAGGGTTTGATGGAGCGAGCCGGCTTTATACTCACTAAACGTTCGTTCCACCACGCCGTACTGATAGGGGAAATTGTTGAAAGCGGCTTTTCCATTTACTGGCGATCCTAAAACGCCGCTAAACGTCCCCGGCGCCAGTGGGGTAAATGCCCCATTGTTGTGGGCGAGATCCCCCACCGCCGGATTGGAGACATCGTGACAGGTCCCGCAAAAATCGGTCGAGCGATGGAAAAGAGACTGCGAGTGATCGTGGGGAGCGACCGTCGTTTCGTAAGGTCCGAGTTTTTCACTTCCGTTCCATAGGACAAACATCCCGCTGCCGTAATACCCCACTGGTGGAAAACCACCATCATTGGCCACAAAGGGTGGACTCTGTTCTCCGACAAACTCCAGATCGTTGGGATTGGTTAGACGGTGACATTGGTCGCAGCTTACCCCGACCGCATCCGTGTTAACTAGAGCAGAGCCGTCGGTTGGCGTCGAACGCCCCTCCAGCCAACCGGTAGGAACGTGGCAACGCAAACAAAGATCGCCAGAACCCGGAAAATCCTGCTCGGCGATGGCCAAGGCGGCCCAGAATACCGGGTCTCTGGAAGCATGGGCCATCATACTCCCATTCCAGTTTCGATAGGGTTCCATAGGCGAGGCGTAATTACTGTGGCAAATTGCGCACACGCTGGGAGTTTGAATCGCTTGTGCAAGAAACGGTTGAGTTCCCGGCTGCTGAATTTCCGTGGGAATTACCGCCGAGGATATCGAAGTGGAAAAAAGTAGTCCAATAACTAACGCAAGCGTTCTTGTTGACAAGCGGTACTCCCTCTTCTGTTCAATCTGCGGCAGGCTCATCCGAAAGCGTTGGTTGTTGGCCCACGGCGCGCACCCCATCCGATCCGATGTATAGAGTAGCAAACTGTGTGCCGTAGTGGAAAGAAAAATCGACCTGATAACCCGAACTGGTTCAATGTGAAAGCAGTGGGTTTCCTAGGTTTCCGACGGTCCCGTGCATGGCCGAAAGCAATCGCTACAATAAGACCCGAACGTCGATTGGTAAGCAGAATACCTCTTCAAACACGATGCGAGGAATCATCACATGACCACGAAAACACGAATCGAAAAAGACAGCATGGGCGACATGACCGTGCCTGCCGCGGCCTATTGGGGAGCACAAACGCAACGCGCGGTCGAGAATTTTCCGATCAGCGGGTATCGATTTGGGCGGCGATTTGTGCGAGCGATGGGTTTGATTAAGCAAGCAGCCGCCATGGTCAATCGAGACCTTGGAAAACTGGATGCGAAATTGGCCGGATTGATCACGCGGGCGGCAGATGAAGTTATCGAAGGCAAGCTCGACGATCAATTCGTTCTGGATATTTTCCAGACCGGTTCGGGCACCAGCACCAACATGAACGCCAACGAGGTGATTAGTAACCGGGCGATTGAATTGGCCGGTGGCAAGATCGGCTCGCGCGAGCCGGTTCACCCCAACGACCACGTGAACATGGGTCAATCGTCTAACGACGTGATCCCGACGGCGATTCACGTGGCTGCGGCAGAAGCGCTGCAACACGATTTACTACCGGCATTGAAGCATCTCGCTACGGTCATGCACAAGAAGGCCAAGCAATTCGCGGACATCGTAAAAATCGGTCGAACGCATTTGCAGGATGCAACACCGGTGATGCTGGGACAGGTCTTTTCCGGGTATGAACGACAGGCAGAATTGGCGGCGATGCGGGCGACCAAAGCCATCCGGGCACTGCGCGAGCTTGCCATCGGTGGGACGGCCGTCGGAACGGGAATCAACACTCACCCGGAGTTCGGCAGCCGGATGTGCAAGGAGCTTTCCAATGCGACGGGAATTGAATTCATCGAGGCCGAGGATCACTTCGAAGCCCAGGCATCCAAAGACGCCGTATGCGAAGTCAGCGGCCAGCTCAAAGCAATTGCGGTGGGACTGACGAAAATTGCCAATGACATTCGTCTGCTCGGTAGCGGGCCGCGATGCGGTATCGGCGAAATCCATTTGCCCTCCACGCAACCGGGAAGCAGCATTATGCCCGGAAAGGTCAACCCGGTGATGAGCGAAATGCTCATCCAAGTGTGTACGCAGACGATCGGGAATGACTTAGCCGTCACGCTCGCTTGTCGCGATGGCCATTTTGAATTGAACGTGATGATGCCGCTAATGGCTCATAATTTGCTGGAATCGATTAGACTATTGAGCAGCGCGGTTCGGATTTTTACCGATCGTTGCGTGGCCGGGATCGAGGCGAATGTGGACCGTTGCAACGAGTTGATCGAAGGGTCGCTGGCCATGTGCACGAGCCTGGCGCCTTTGGTCGGCTACGACAAAGCCGCCGCGATCGCCAAGGAAGCCTATGAAACCGGCAAGACTGTTCGACAGATCGCCCTTGAACAGATTCATGCCGGTAAGATCAAATTAACCGAGAGGATGCTTGACGAAGCCCTTAATGCGCGGGAAATGACCATGCCCAGCGACAAAGTGCTGCCGGTGTCGGCTTAGGTGGAGGTGAATTCATGCCCAGCTTTTACGATGGAATCCCCAAGTCGTTGTTTGAACCCGGTGATGCCGAGGTTATCGCCCGGTATCGAGAAGGTGCCGGGGTTCCCGGTGCGGCCATTCATGGACTGACTCAGGAACAACTGGTCAGCCACCCCGTTCCCGGTACTTGGAGCATTCAGCAGATCGTCGTTCACTTGGCAGACGCGGATCTCGTTTCCTCGTATCGGATGAAAAGAATCATTGCGGAGGATTGCCCCAAGTTGGACGTGTACGATGAGATAGCTTTCTCGGAGAAACTTTTTTACGAAGACTTGGACCCGAATCTAGCCTGTGAAATGTTTAGGATGAATCGATTGCAGATGTCTCGGATCCTTGGGCTTCTGCCGCCTGCGGCCTATTCACGGGTTGCGGTGCACCCCGAAATCGGTGAAAAGCCGCTGTCGTTCTTTGTACGGGTGTATGTGCACCATCTTGAGCACCATATGCGGTTTCTTCGACAAAAAAGGGATATGATACTAGGGAAATGATAACAGGTTTCGCTAACCGGGGTGCCTCAAGACAGGCGTTATACCCCGGTACGAAAGGGGACGATAAGGAGTGCGCCCAGGAGGACTCGAACCTCCAACCTTCTGGTTCGAAGCCAGGCACTCTATCCAATTGAGCTATGGGCGCTTCACGAAACCCGCCGTGTCCGTTGCCGGGCCACTCGACGCGGGCTTGACTTGGGGATTATAATCGTTCTTCTATTGCGGTCCAGGCGGAAAGAGAGAGAATTCAGCCATCACTAGGCCAAAAACCAACTGTGGAGCAGGTCGTGCAGCTTTGAGTGGTTCTACCACTCGGAAGCGCGCTCTCCTTTCCGTTCGAATGAGACCGTTTTTTGAAAACTCCAGAATAAGAGGAAATCCCGCGTGACTACTGCAAGAAAAGAACAGCCCATCCTAGAGGAAATTGAGCTACCCCCCGTGGTAGAATTAGACGTCGTACCGGAAATTCCGGAAATTGTGCCCGGGATCGTTTCCCCCGAAGCGCGCGGACCTACCGCTCGAAAAGCATTGGGAACCAAGGAAGTTATTCCCTTCCAGTGGAAGTTGATCGGTAAAGCCGAAGGGTTGATCCTGACCCTGTTCAAGTCGGTGGCCCGTGAAGATTCCGACGCTCAGCTCGATCGTGTCGGAAAAGAAGGCTATTATAAGGAACTGGCGGTCGTCGACATCAACGCAAAACCTGAAAAGCCCAACAAGAAACCAGTCATGAAAGAAAAAGAGGTGCGGCGGGAAACCGCTTCCACCAGTGCACAGGCGGTGGCTGCTTCAACCTCGACAACGAAAAAGTCCGGTAACCCCAAATTCGTGGCGACCGCTGCCTCCCGTGGGGCCACAAAAAAAGCGCCCTCCAACAGCCCCGACAAATCATCCAAGAAGAAAACCTCCGCAAGCGCAAAGTCTCCCGCCAAACGCGTTGCGAAAAAGAAATAGGAATTATCGAACGGCCGAACCCACAATCATTCCTTTCTCAAAAACCGAATTATAGGCCCGCTTGAACCAAACGTGGAGTCGCGTTAGATTGGTCTGAGGTGTGGCGCGAAAGTGCCGCGATCCCCGATAGCTCAATGGTAGAGCGAGCGGCTGTTAACCGCTAGGTTATAGGTTCGAGTCCTATTCGGGGAGGTCAACGATTGGTTGCGAACCTGGCGACCATCCAGTTAAGGCGAAACCCCGCACCAGAGAGCGCTCGGGATTGGTCGCCATAACACAAGTATTCGCAAGGGTTTACAGCGGCCTCCGAACCGGGCAAGGAGTCAAGAGAACACGTTTCTGGTTGGCTCGCGCGTTGGGACGCCGACTTGGCCGTCCTGTTGGTCCCGGCGCTCTCCGTTTCTCTCGTTAACAGCCGACCGGTCAGTTAACACACGTCGGGTATCGATGGTCGTCGGCTTCGGTTTACGGGTAACATCATGGCGGATGCAAAGCTCCACCCTTAGCCCGGTTGGTAAGGCCGGGTTTACCGAGTGATGCGTCCCGTCTGAATGGCGTCACGGAAACGTGTTGACGTCCATGACGACATGAGGCCGAAGCCTCAGGTCGCAATCTTTAGCGTACCCCCGTACGGATGTCAGCCGCGAAGGCTCGCACCGCGCCAACGCGAGTTAGGCAGCGGCCTAATCACGCATACGCGCCACGATGAATTGCGTCGTGTTCCGAAAATGACATGGCCCGTCGCCATTCGGGCGCATTGCTGCCTTGGTGGCGTCCTTGGCTTCGTGCTGGCGCTCGGGAGGTAACTGAGACGTAGTTACTCCCGCCAACGTAACCCACGCAGATTTGAAATCGGGAAAATCGAAGCCGAGCGTTTCGGTCTCTACACGAGCCGATATGCCAGCTGTGTCGAGGTGCTGGAGAAAGTCGCTCGTGTCGGCAAGCGCTCCGGGCCCGACGCCAGGCACGGGCGGCGTACCAGCGAAGCGCCCGGCGATCTCCTGAAACCGCACGATGTCGCATTGTTCCGGTCCCGCCCAGACTGCTGCTACGAACCGTCCACCTGGCTTCAGGATACGGGCGATCTGACGAGCTGCGGCCTCGCGGTCGATGACGTACATCATGCTGAGGCAGGCAAGCACGACATCGAACGCAGAGTCTTCGGCGGGAATGGCTTCCGCTCTTCCCTCCAGAAACTCGAGATTGCAAAGACCCAGACTGGCCGTGCTGCGTTGGGCGACCGCCAGCATCTCAGGGCTTATATCCACCCCAACTACACGGCCGCTTTCTCCGACTATCGCAGCCGCTCGTCTAGCGACAGCACCTGTGCCGGTGCCGAGGTCGAGCACCTGCTCGCCGGTCCGCAGGGCAGCGCGGCCGACCAATTCTTCGACGACGGGTGCGAACCGCTGGTCGATTTCGCGCAGGTAGGTGTCCGAAATCCGATTCCAGACGCCTGTCTGCCACGCCAGACCCTCTCGCTCCTGATTCGGATCAATCATCCGCCGTCTATCCTCGGCTGCCTAACACCCGGCCTCAGCCGTGGCCGAAGGCCATCGTCTGCATGCCGATATCATACCGCTCCTCCGTCTCCAAGGTAGTAGCGCATTCGACGCGCCCACAGCGTCGCGGCGTGTCTCGATGCTAAGGTGCCCTCAAAGATCGACGACTGTACCCGGCGCCCCTCAACGTGGCAATGTCGAAAGAAGGGCCACTTATTAGGTGCGCCGCATCGGATTTCCACGCCCGCGCCAATGTCAGGCCATCGGCGCCAGGGGAATAGGATCCGCGCATTCCGTCACCGAGTGCAAGCGGCCCGGTGTCCGCGAGAATCGAAAATCCTGCGATTGTCGCGGAATCGTGAACTGCCGAGTGTCGTCGAATTCAAAGAATGGTGCGTGATACGAAAGTAGCGTGAGGTCGTCGAGTGGAGCAGTAAACGTATGAACGACTCCGCGCATGAACAGCACGGCGTCGCCCGCTTCCACCACGACCGAGCGAAGTTCCCGTACTATCTCGGCATCGGGAAGATAATGGAAGAGTCCGACGCCTGACGTGACCACCAGCAGCCGATCCGAAAACTCGTGGACATGCAGCGGCAGGTCCGCCGTACCGGCCGCGAAACGCAGGTGCACGAGGCCGTCATCGCCGCCGTCATTTGGCCGCCACGCCCCGCCTTCAACACCTGCGTTACCCTCAAAACCTGCATCAACACGAATCGGGTGCGAATCGAGAAGCCCTTCGTGCAACACTTTCGGCGTACTCCACGTCGATGCTTCAGTCAGATAACCGGCGCAGATCGTTTTAAATCAGCGGACCGGAGTCGTTTTCAACCATCCGGTTAACCGATCGCGTATGTAATCAATAGCGGGCCGTGGTGGTCCGAACTCGCCGGATGACGCGCCGGTCGCAAAGCGAAGGTCGTCGTGGGCATCGTCCGCGCCTGCCGCGAGGGAAGGCGCGAGGAGGTCCTGCGATGGCCGTGCGACACGAACTTTTCGATCCCACCGATCCAGCAATTCTCAAACCCGAGCAACGCCATCGCGAAGTCGCCACAATTCTTGCGGCGGGATTGATCCGCATGCGCGAGCAACGTTCGGTCACGGTGCCAAACGTCCGGTCGTGCCGGAATTCGGGGAGAAGTACCAGCCCCGTCGGACTGAGACGTTCTTCGGACATGTCGGAGATTCCCCCGGAATCTGGCGAAACTCGCCTTGAGGTTTCTCGAAGCAGTCGCCCTGATGGCCCGTGTGGTTAACGCGCCGTGAGAGCGGCGGCTACGGAGAAAACGCATGGTCATGAACATCGGAAAGGAAATTGCGGAGCTCAGGCAGATGAGCGTCCGCGAGCTGCGCGAGAAGTATGAGGCTGTCTTCGGGGAGCCGACACGAGCCGGGAACAAGGACTTTCTGTTCAAGCGGATCGCGTGGCGGATTCAATCGCTGGCCGAGGGCGACTTGTCCGAGCGGGCCCGTCGCCGGGCTGAAGAACTTGGCCGTGACGCTGACCTACGCACCACCGCACCGCGAACACCGTTGGACAAAGTCGACGGAATAACTTCCAAGCCGGTGCCGACGTTGGCCGACGAACGCGTGCCGCCGCCGGGGACGGTCCTGACTCGCGTCTACCGTGGCCATGCATACCACGTTGTCGTGCGCGAAGATGGGTTCGAATACGACAGCCAAGTCTTCCGTTCGCTGAGCGCGATCGCCAAGATGATCACCGGCTCGCACTGGAACGGGCTGCTCTTTTTCAAGATCACGAAGTCAAAGCTGGCACGATTTGCAGAGAACGCCAAACCAAGAAACGGGGACGCCGCGGCCAACAGTTTGCGGAAACGCCAACAGGAGGCGGCGCATGGGTAAGAAAGGCACCAAACCCGAAACCCCGGTCAAACAGGTGCGCTGCGCCATCTACACACGCAAGAGCACGGAGGAAGGACTTCAACAGGATTTCAACTCCCTCGACGCACAACGGGAGAGCGCCGAGGCGTACATCGCCAGCCAGAAGGCCGAGGGCTGGGTTTGCGTGTCCGACCGCTACGACGACGGCGGTTTCACCGGCGGTAACATGGAGCGACCGGCGCTCCAACGGCTGCTGGCCGACATCGACGCCGGCAAGATCGACTGCGTGGTCGTCTACAAAGTCGACCGACTCAGCCGCTCGTTGCTCGACTTCGCCAGGATGATGGAGACGTTCGATCGGCACAAGGTTTCGTTCGTCTCCGTGACGCAGCATTTCAACACCACCCATTCGATGGGTCGGCTTACCCTGAACATCCTGCTCTCCTTCGCCCAGTTCGAACGCGAGATCATTTCCGAGCGAACGCGCGACAAGATTGCGGCGGCCCGTCGCAAGGGTAAATGGATGGGTGGCAAGCCGCTACTGGGCTACGACCTGCATATTTCGCCGGGCGGGTCCAAACTCATCGTCAACGAGGACGAGGCGGCCAGCGTCCGCGCGATCTTCGAGCTGTACTTGAAACACGAGCGCATCGCACCGGTGCTCCAGGAACTCGACGGCCGCGAGTGGCGGACCAAGGCGTGGACGACACGCAAGGGCACACAGTGCGGCGGGCGGCCGTTCGACAAGGTGACGCTTTTCCGGCTGCTCACCAATCCGGCGTACCTCGGCAAGGTGCGGCACCGCGAGAACCTCTACGAAGGCGAGCACGACGCCATCGTCGACGAGGCCTTGTGGCGGCGCGTCCAGGCTCTGCTGCAGCGCAACGGCCGCACGGGCGGTGGCGCGGTGAAGAACAAGTACGGCGCGCTCCTGAAGGGTCTGTTACGGTGCGCTCCGTGCGACTGCGCAATGGTCCATTCGATGTCTTCCAAAGGGTCGAAGCGCTACAGGTACTACGTATGCACCAAGGCCCAAAAGCGCGGGTGGTACACGTGCCCGTCGAAGTCCGTACCCGCCGGCGAGCTGGAACGGTTTGTCGTCGATCAGATTCGCGGAATAGGCCGCGACCCTGCCGTCTTGACCGAGACCATCCGGCAGGTGCGAACGCAAAGCCAGAAGGCTGTCGCAGACCTCGAGCGTGAGCGGGCAACTCTCGAACGCAATATTGCGAAGGAAAACAAGGCGCTGAAACAGCAACTTGTCGAGCCGTCGGGTTCCAAGGGTGCGGATGTGGCCCGCCGTCGCGATGAATTGCGCCGGCTGGAGACTCGACTCAGCGAAGTACGCGAGCGACATCTCGTACTGTGCCGCCAGCTTGTAGACGAACAGGACGTCGTCAAGGCGCTGTCGCTATTCGACCCTGTCTTGAAAGCGCTATCGACGCATGAGCAGGCCCGCGTCGTGAGGCTGCTTGTCGAGCGCGTCGACTACGACGGTCAAAAGGGCGCCGTGGCCGTGACGTTTCGGCCATCGGGGATCAAGACCCTGGCTGTGCAATCGACGAAGGATGCCGCATGAGCGTGGTGGTGGCCGAGAGTTGCGACGGGCGGATCACGACGCGGAGCACGATCCATTTCGGGCGTGCGCCACGTGGACGGAAAGTACTCCGCTGCGGTGAGGCGCCGCCACCACCGCCAACGCCAGTCTTTGGCCGCGTTCCCCGCATCGCCCGATTGCTGGCGCTGGCGATCAAGATGCAACGACTGATCGATGAGGGCGAAATCGGTGGCTACGCCGAACTCGCCCGCCTCGGCCACGTCACCCGCGCCCGCGTGACGCAGATCATGAATTTGCTCAATCTCGCCCCGGATATCCAGGAGGAGATTCTCTTCCTGCCGCCGATCGAGTCGGGCCGCGACCCGATCCGCGAATTGCAACTCCGCCCCATCACACCCGTACCCGACTGGCGGAAGCAGCGGCGGATGTGGCGGGAGCTGGTTGGAGCGACTCTCCAGACTTGCAACTGATGGGTTTTTCCGTACCATCAATAGGTCGTTGCTCAGAGGCTAAGTATTCGAAAGGTGCCTCTGGAAAAACGTTTAGCTAACCTACCAGCCACAAAAGGCTGCGTGAATGTGAAGTGTCTCCATCTGGCAACAGATTGGTCATTATGCCAGAAGGTCGTGATTTTTGGACCCGCTCGCGACGTCGAAGCCGATTGGGTCGTTGAGAATGTTCTATGCTACTAAAAGGCTGGTGTGGCATCCGGATCGAACGATTCAAATAGAAAGCGAGCGTGATTGCATGAAAGTTCGTACAGAATGTGACTCTGAAATGCTAGCGTAATTGAAAGGCGTGGCGATGCTATTAGCGGGACCGAATTCTTTGCCGTTTCTGTCATTGTCAAACCGTCCGGATCGCTGCACATAAAGGCAATGGAACATGGGGAGCAAGGAGGAACGCCGTCTCGAAGATAGCCGCCGCAATGATGGTCGTGCGTGCGTTATTTTTGGATTAGACGCTTCCGGAAATACGGTTCGTAAGATCATGCTCCCAGACGGAAGCACTCGTGAGCTGACACCTGAAGAAAAAGTTCAATCCAAACTGCGATCTCAGGAGGTGCTGAAAAGTATGGGGCATGAATTCCGTGCGTATTGGAACCGCGCGGTCAATGATCCCGAATTCGTTCCGGAGCCAACGACACGCTACATGCAGTTTGTCCTCTGGAAGAAGGGGCTTGCACCTGGATATCACCCGACGTTCGCCGACTTGTTCATTCTGGCGGCTGAGAACGTGCGCGAGTCATACAAGAGTCGGACTGCCCCGCCGTCGAATTCAGTTGATCAGTTTGGCTGGGCCCGCCAAGTCGATCTGGTTCGAGCGACCAACCAAGTTCTCGGAGACGGCACGCTCAACAGAGGGGTTCTCTCACGCGCCTGCGCCGACGGCCATGTCGAGACCAATGGAAAGATTGGCCAAGCCTCGCAGGTTCAGGTACCCAGCTTTCTCGTCTGGATTACCCGACGTTGTGAGATATCAACAGAAGAACAGATCCAGATACGCAATGCCATCATCGGCGAAATAATCTCGCACCATTCCAAGCGCAACCAAATGCATTAAGTTGCGCAACCCGAAGATTTCTAGCGTCCCCTTCTATTCCTACTCGACTTTTCCAAATGACGTATCTCGCCCGTGGGCGCATCTTGGTTGCGCCTTCGTTGCGCTCAGAAACCTGCCTCGATACTAGACCCATGAATGCGATCGCCGATGCGACCGCACGACGTGTTTTCATGGGAGTTTAGGAATGAACAAACAAGAATTGTCAGAAACGAAACAGTGGCTCATCGAACGTTGCCAGGAGCTCAATTTTGGGCAGATCACGTTCTGCACGGCGTCGGGTGAACCCGACCTGCGCCAGCCGTGGCGCACGACGCAGACCGTCAAACTGCCCGACGGCGCCAACGGCCCGAGGCCGGAGGCGTCTCGCGCGGACTTCGTGCTCTGCAAGGAGCAGATCGCTCTCTTCGAGAAACTGGCGCAAATCCCCGACGGCGCGCGCGTGACGGTCGAGGTGCGGCTCGGGTTGCCGTTTCTCCTCCAGATCGAGCGTGAACACAAAGCAGCGTAACGAACCAGCCTGACAAACCAACACAGCGCAACAGCCGGCCGCAAAGCGGAGGCACTGCGGGTGTCGCGGAGTACCGCGAGCTCGCAGCGCCTCCTGCTGCCCGGCATATCGTCGGTCCCGTCGACACCTGCAGGACTTCCTCGGCCGCGAGGAGTCCCCAATGGGAACCGACACCAGAATCTCAATAGATGAAAATGCAACCACACTCATTCGAATGAAAGCACGCCAGCTCGTCGGCCGTTACGGCTTCACCAAGTCTGATCGTACGGACATCGAGCAGGAACTCACACTCGATCTGCATATCCGCCTCGGGCGATTCGATCCGGCGAAAGGCCGACCGGCGACGTTCATGCGCATGGTCGTCGACCGGCGCGCCGGCAGCATGATTCGCAAGCGCAAAGCGCAGGTCCGTGACTATCGCAGGAGAGCGCATTCGCTCGACGAACTCTCCGACGAGAACGGCAACAACGGCCACATCGCCGAGCCAGCAATGGATTATCGCCGTCAGCACGATCTGGAGATCGATGTGAGCGACGCGTTGGCGTCGCTCGCTGATGAGCTGCGCTCCGTGGCCGAAGACCTTCGCGAGAAGCACGTGGTGGAGATCGCGCGCGAACGCGGGTGCGGCCGAGAAACGGTGCGGCGCGCGGTCAGGCGCATTCGCCGCCATTTCGAGCAACGCGGGCTGCACAATTACTTACCGGCCCACCAATCCGACGGCGGGTCGCGTAAGTAACTAATAGACAGGCACGACGATGGGAGGCGATTTCAATGCACCGAGGCGTCTATCGCTATACGTTCGACAAAGCCATTAGCATGCTCGAAGCCGAGGACACGCTGATCCTGGCCGTGTTGGCCGTGGAGAGTCTGTTCGGCGAGTCCGCCGTCAAGCTGGAAACATCCTATTCCGTCAATGCACTGGAGCGCACCTGTGAGATCGATGCACGGAGTGCCGTGGGCCGCGCCATGTGTCGCATTTTCACGGGTTACCTTCGGCTGGAGTTCGGCCGCAATGCGTTCGAAATTCACCGCGGGGATGCGCCGCCGTTGAGAGGAGCAAGGGGCTGCCCGGCGGCCTGCTGACGGCGCGGGTCAGCGGCGCACTCGGCGCGATCGGTCACCCGGACGATTTGGAAGATGAATAAAAAGGAGAACACGACGTGGTCAGTCTTCTTAACCAAGTTCAACGCGGCATTCTTCCAGCGCCGCGGAGGACGTTGTTGTACGGCACGCACGGGATCGGAAAATCCACATTCGGGGCGATGGCCGAGAAGCCCATCTTCGTTCAGACCGAAGATGGTCTGGCCAATATCGAGTGCGACCGCTTTCCGCTGACCGGGCGCTACGGCGACGTTGTGGCGGCGCTGGGTGAACTCTACACCGAACCGCACGAGTACCGAACGATCGTCGT
>JBBTCX010000278.1:0-17813 GCA_038043045.1 Planctomycetota bacterium
AAAGTGTCAAATGCATGACACTTCTGAAAACAAAAAAATAACCAAACGAACCCATCTTTCAATCACACTTTATCCGCCCGACCGGCCCAGATCTCCCAAACCCACGCCCAAACCTATCCGCCTGGTCCTCACCACCAACCTGCCCTTCGAGCCGTGGGTGGAGGTCTTGGGCAGCGAGCGCCTGACCGGAGCCACGCTCGACCGGCTCACGCATCGCTGCCACATTCTCGAGTGCAACGGTGCCAGCTATTGGCACCAGAACGCCAAACGACGACGAACCGCGACACGATGCCCACTGGACAAGGGGGGAATTCAAACGGTAACTTGTGCACATCGGGCGCTACGTTTTTCAAACGGCGTTTACAACCGCATAGCGCGTTGGGGAATCTGGCGCCCAACGAATTCGCCGAAACCTGCCAGAAAACGGAGACCGAATGAACTGGAAAAACTCACCCTCTGGTGGACCCAAAACGGGGAGCGAGTCAGTCCGAGATCTGCGGCCAAGTTCTGTTACGATTCTCTCGCGAAATCTACGGCGAACACGCATGTGGACAAAGGAAATAGCCCGCAAACGCTTGAAGCAAGGCTATGAGATCGTCGACGTCAATCTTGCCACTGCCGCCGCATGGTGCGATGTCACCCTGTGGGCAAGCCGCATTTACGGCAAACCCATTTAACATACAAATCAAATCATCAAGGTCGACCAGACACGATGGGATAAGATCGGCGTAAGATTCGCACGCAAACGCCCCCATGAATCCGCCGGCGATCTGTGCGCCATTCCCAAGGGTCAACTCACCCAGCAAACATCCCGCATCCGGCTGCCCGATCGAGCCGCTGAGTTCATACTTCCTCGCGCCACCCGTGCCGGGAACATCGGCTTGAACGGTCCTTGTCCCGGTGTCGATGGAACTGTTGTCGAGGACGTATTGGGTCTGGGCAAGCACCGGCGCCGCGGCCAGGCCCATAACGATCAATACCGCGACGATCGCGTCCCGTAGGGACATCCGAAAATAGCCCAGCGATTTATCGCTGGGGATAGGTACCGCCGCTTGGACCTTGAGTCCCGTAGGGACGACCGAATGCCGCCTTGTGGCACTTCTACCTTCGCCTTCTTCAACCGTACCTACGGCACTTCCGGATGTTGGCTGTTGGCACGACCCAGCGTTGAAACGCTGGGCTATACTCACGTTGTCCCTCCGGGACACAATGGATAGGGCTGATCTCAACCGGTCGGCGATCAAGAACCGACGACGGCAACTCCCTAATTTCATTGCTCGCCTCCCTTGTCTTGTGCGACCAGTCGGGCTTCCAACTGATCCAGGCGCGCGCAAAGCTCATCGTTCTCGGCCTTCAACTCGGTGTTATGAGCTTGCAGTTCCGCTACTTGGTCATCCTTCTCCGCACGAAGTTCTCGAAGCGCCTCCGCGGTGAGGGCTTCGAAACCGCCGACGGTGAGCGTCTGGTAACCTCTCGGATCACGGCCCACCCATTGCGGAAACGCACGCTGCACTTCGTCGGCAATAAGTCCCATCTGCGTCCCAGTGATTCCACCCTGCGAAGCTGGGTCAAGCCATTGGAAGGTGACGCCGCGTAGTTGCAGCAAACGATCCAACGCACCGGCCAGCGGTTCAATGTTCTTCTTCAACCGCCGGTCGGAGAAAATGGTCCAAGTGTTGCTGCCCGGTTTGACTGCACTGTCGGTGTGTAGTCGCAATGCCGCATCCGGTAAAGCTTGATCGCTGCGGAGCGCTAGGCTATGAAAGGCCCCTGCGGTGACGACTGAAAAATTGCCGGCGGGAGCGTCGATCTGGCCAAAATCATTTCTTCCCCAACCAACCAACGAACCGTCACCGCGAATCGCCAAACCATGTTCGCCACCCGCAGCCATTGCCAAATAGCTGCCAGAAGGAACATTCGTTTGTCCACTCGCACTATTTCCCCAAGCCGTCAGCGAGCCATCGCTCCGGATTGCCTGGCCGTGATAAGATCCTGCGGCGATTTCCGAAAAAGTGCCCGAAGGGACACTACTCTGGCCGTACACGTTCCACCCCCAACCGGCAAGGGTCCCGTCGCTACGGATTGCCAAACTATAATCATAACCTGCACCAACGGCGACGAACGTACCATTAGGAACGTCAGTTTGACCAAAGGAGTTTTCTCCCCAACCGACGAGCGTGCTGTCGGAGCGGATTGCAAGACTGTGGTAGACCCCAGCGGCAATGGAGATAAAAGTGCCGGAGGGAACGTCGGTTTGGCCGTGGTCGTTCGAACCCCACTCAACGAGAGTACCGTCACTACGTATCGCCACGCTGTGAAAGCCACCCGCAGCAATTCTTGTGAACGTGCCTGAAGGAACGTCGGTCTGGCCGTAATCGTTCGAACCCCAAGCGGTCAGCGTGCCGTCACTTCGGATTGCAACGCTGTGATTTATCCCTGCGGCTATGGCTATGAAAGTACCCCAAGGAGCATTGTTGGCCTGTCCGAATCTATCGTCACCCCATCCGGTTAGCGGTGGTAAGACCGATGATCCTCCGGTGATTTCGAGGGTGCTCGTGCGGGCCGGGCCGTTCACATCCAATTGCGCCGCCGGTGTAATCGTCCCAATCCCGACGTTGCCGGCTTGGTCGACGAAGATTCCGCGCGTTTGAAGTGCGTACGGTGCGGCTGTGATCCGTTGGCGCGGCAGCGTCGTGAAACCGGTATCATTGAAGGGCGGCAGCGGGCATTGCACGGCGACTTCAAGCCAGCGCTCGTTGCCGTCAAAAGCGTTCGATCCAAAATCCAGCTCCAGCGCAAAGATGCTTCCCGCGACTTGTTCATTCGGCAGTGATTGAAACCCAAGCATGCACGCGCCGGTATCGGCGGCGCACAAATTGACTTCAAAATCGCAAACACTCGTCACTTCTTGGGCCGCGTTGTTTTCCATGTGCCTCAACCTCCCCTGATAGGTAAAGGTGGTGTCCAGTAACTGGGCACTCACCGGGGCAATCGCCAGTATCACGCCGAAAGCAATGGTCATCGCGTAGGACTTCTCAACGAACATATTTGTCTCCTTCAAATGACTCCCTGATGTTCGACCCTGAACGAGAACCCGTCCATGCCGGAAGCTTAATGCCCAATGCGGATGAGAGGACTCGAACCTCCACGACCTTGCGGCCACTGGTACCTGAAACCAGCGCGTCTGCCAATTCCGCCACATCCGCTTGCGCCGACGGCTACGAAACGATGTTGAATCGTCGCGCGTCGAAGAACCTTTGGCGGATCGCAGCTTATTCGGGCCGACGATGATGTCAAGGAGTGTGGATTTACGGGCGAGGGTGGCAGCGGCGGTGGACGCGGTGGAGATCGGTTTCATTGACGTGGGTGTAGATTTGGGTGGTGGTCAAGTCCGCGTGGCCTAGAAGTTCCTGGACGATTCGAAGGTCGGCACCGCCGGCGAGAATGTGCGTCGCAAAACAATGTCGCAAGGTGTGCGGAGAAAGCTGACCGCTGATCGCGGCGACGGTCGCGTATTTTCGAACGAGACGCCAGATGTTGGTCCGATCCAATGGGCGACCGGTGCGAGAAAGGAATATGGATTTCGTGTATCGGTCACCGAGAAGTCGTGGCCGAAGCGCGTCCAGATATTCCGTGACCGCGTCGATCGCACATCGTCCCACCGGAATAATTCGCTCTCGCCGACCCTTCCCCATGCAACGGGCGTATCCCAAAACGAGATTGACTTGATCGACCGGAAGATCGACCACTTCGCTGACCCGCATTCCCGTGGCATACAGCATCTCCAGAAGTGCGCGGTCTCGCAAATACAAATCGGAATCCGCGGACGGCGCCGATAACAGCGCCTCCACCTGATCGTAGCGCACCACCGTAGGAAGATTGTGCCAACGTTTCGGCGCTTCGATGAGCGAGGAAATATCCCTTCGCAAAATGCGCTCGGCAAAAAGATGGCGAAGAAACATCTTGATGGCCGCGAGATGTCGGACGATGGACGAAACCGCGAGACCGCGACGGTGCAGTTCAATAAGGTGCTGTTGCACGTCGTCCATTGCGATTTCCGAAGGTTCGATTTCGTGAGCAAGCAAGTGGTCCCAGAACTCACCAAGGTCACGCTTGTAAGCAGTGACCGTAGCGCCGGACAATCCGCATTCAATAAAGAGATGGTCAAGGAATCGCTTGACCAGCGGTGCGGGTTTACCCGGCGCTCTGGCCGGTTGAATTGCCACTAGCATGGATTCACCTTCATCTACCCTCCAGCACAGTGACACGACGCGGCATGTCCAGACTTCAGGCGTGGGTTTCCTCCTCTCGCCGGAAACGTCATTGTAAACCCTAGCCCTGGTCGATGAAAGGCGCAAATTGGTTTTTGAACCGCTTCGAGGGACCGGCAATCGTCAAGGATATCGGACCCAACGGTTCCCTTGGGCGATTAACCCCCACCGTTGGGCCGAAAACCAAAGTCGCTGTCACGAGAAAAACCGCCGCACCAGAAACAATCGAACATTTCGCAACTGCAAAAAGTGACAGCATGTGGCATTCTGTGGATCGCTCGCCTTATTTTTATTCCGTTCGCGGGAAAGTCCCCAAGTTCGCTCCATCGTCTCGGGCCCTCGGAAATCTTGGCCGGAGTGGATGTTGTGGGACCCCTTCCTCCCCCACCGACTGTCCGGACATTCGCAAACTGCGCCTTGAACACTCGAAAGATCGAGGCTATCTTACTCACCATGAAAACGCGTCAAGGAAAACGAACCGTAGGGCCGTGTGCACTCGGAGCTGAAGGCAATGCCGAGTGGGTTTTGCCGTTTTGTAAAGTCAATCTAAGCGTTGTCTTTCTGGTCGGATTTGCATACTTTTTCGGTGGTCACGCCGAGGCTTGGCAGCAGCCGCCCGTCGCGGCCCAGACCGGTTCTAATACGACCGGGGCGGCCACGCTTACTCCCCGCGTCAAGATCGAAACAAGTTTAGGGGATTTTGTGGTCCGGTTGGATGCGGACAAAGCACCTTTAACCGTGACCAACTTCGTGCAATATGTCGATGAGAAATTCTATGATGGAACCATTTTTCACCGAGTCGTTAGCGGGTTCGTGATCCAAGGCGGCGCGATGACTCCCGACTTGCAAGAAAAACAATCCGGTCTCCACCCTGCCATCAAAAACGAATGGAAAAACGGTTGGAAGAACGAACGGGGGACGGTGGCGATGGCGCGATTGGGGAATCAGCCCGACTCGGCCAAGGCGTCGTTCTTTATCAATCAGGGCGACAACGAGGTCAACGACCGCCCGATTGATGGAGCGGCTTACACTGTTTTCGGTGCGGTGATCGAAGGAATGGATGTCGTGGATCGCATCGCAGCCACGCCCGTGACAACGGATAAGAGACTTCGTGAAGCCGTCGATCGCGCCGTCGTTCCCGTGGAACCGGTGGTGATCAAAAGCGTCCGACTGCTCGACGTGTTGGATCGCGAAAAGACTGCGCTTGCTTTGAAGGAATTCGACTCCCGTCGAAAAGCCGCGGAGGACAAAAGAAAACAGGACGCCAATACACAAATCCAAGTGCGCATCAAGAAACTGGAAGACGAACACAAGGCCAAGTTCACCACCACCAGCAGCGGACTGATGTATATGGACACCGTCAAAGGTCAAGGCGGAGCACCGTCGGCTAACAACCTCGTCGTCGTTCATTATCGGGGAACCTTCGCCGACGGCGAAGAATTCGACAACTCCAGAACCAACGAAGAGCTAGAGGGCCAACCCCTCGAAGCGCCGGTTTCCAAAATGGTTCCCGGCTGGCAAGAGGGAATCCTATCCATGCAAATTGGAGGAAAAAGGCTCATGGTCATTCCCCCGAATCTCGCTTTTGGGGATAAAGGTCGACCCGGTGTTCCCCCCAAAGCGACCCTTTTTTATGAGATCGAGCTTATCGGAATCAAGTAATTTGATATCGGGTGCATGAGCTCGTCAAAAGAGACACGGACGTTACAGATGCACGATCAACTCCGAATGCTTTCCACGGTACAATGTCCGAGCGACAAGAGGCCGGATGTTGCCCACGAGGTTCGCCTGGTACGGACGTTTACGTTTGAAGCGGCCCATCGACTCCCGCAGGCTCCGGTGGAGCATAAGTGTGCTCGACTACATGGGCATAGTTTTCGGGTCGATATCGTGTGCGAAGGAAAGACGGACGCCCAAAAAGGTTGGCTGGTCGATTACGGGGAAATCAAAGTGGCGTTTGAACCGTTGATGGAGCAACTCGACCACCAGTATCTCAATGAGGTGCCGGGCCTTGAAAACCCAACGGCCGAAAACATCGCGGTTTGGATTTGGCATCGTTTGAAACCAAAGTTGCAGTTCTTGGCGGAGGTTTCCATCGCCGAAACGTGCAACACGAGTTGTGTATATCGAGGGTAAGGGACGGCGCGTCGGACGCGCGCGCCCACGACCGGGTGAAACCAAAAATAAAGGAGGACGAATTCAATGAAGTGGACAAAGACGAGTTTGTGGAGTTTGGTGGCGACGTTGGCGTTGGTGGTTTCGGTGCAGGCGTATTTCTGCCCGGAACATGATCAGAAGACGGATTCCGCATCCGCCAAAAGCGGCGGCGGCAGCCCGTGCCAAGGTCATGGCACTGCGGCCACGGCGTCGGATAAGCCCGGTTGCGGAGCGAAGAAGTGCTGCAAGGACCGAGGCCAGACCGTTACTGCGAGCGCCGAAGCCGTTCTCGCCTCTCTTCCGGGGATGAAGTATCAAATCGGCAGCGAAACAACGAACTGTCCGAACGCCGCCGAAGCCATGGCGATCAAGACCAGTGCGCCGATTAAGTACATCGTGGCCGACAAGACCTTTGAAGGCAAAGGCGAAGCCACGGTGGCGTTGGCGGCGGTGTTGGAAACCGAACTTCAAAAGCTCACCACGGTGCAAATGCTCGTGGACGGCGAGTCGATCGGTTGTCCACATGCCGCCAAGGAAGCGGCCAAGAATCCTGCTGCAAAGGTTGCCTATCGCGTTGGCGGGTTCAATTTCACGGACAAGGCGAAAGCTGATGAAGCCGCAACCCTCGCTTCCGCCAAGGCCGCAGAAGTGAAGATGACGTACAAGGTCGGCGATGCGTCGTTCTGTTGCGACAAGATGGCCGGCGCCAAGGTTAAAGAATCCGGCGGCAAGATGACCTACGTCGTCAACGGCGAGGAAACCTGCTGCAACGACACGGCCAAGCTCTTGCTGGCCCAGGCCAAGATCCTGGCGATCGTCCAAATCGCCGCTGGACTTTCGGCGTAACGAAACAAATTAGGAATTCCCGAATGGGCTCGGTGGAATGTCTCACCGGGCCCATTTTTTGCGCCCGACATCAACTCCGCCCTATTGCCATCTGCGCATCGATGTCCGCGTTGCGGATCAAACCACAATTGGGTACAGAAGCGTCGTGACCCCACGCTTCGAATTGTTCGATCATACAGCCGACATGGGCATTCGGGCATTCGCCTCGACTTTGGCGGAGCTTGTGGATGTCGCC
Organism: Planctomycetota bacterium; assembly: GCA_038043045.1. Taxonomy (GTDB): domain Bacteria; phylum Planctomycetota; class Phycisphaerae; order UBA1845; family UBA1845; genus JBBTCX01. The sequence goes on from JBBTCX010000278.1 coordinate 7,510, forward strand.
GTCGCCGGGTTGTACGCAACCATCGGCGAGTTGACTGCCGCCGGAGGAGCGGAAAAAATCTCCTATGATCGAACGGGGCTCAATTCGGCGGAGCTACTTCGCGACTTGTTGGCCGAGGTCTTGCTCCTCTTCGAATTGAAACACCGCAAGGTCACCGGTGCCACTGCGGAGGAGTTCAGTGAAAACCATTTACGGGTGACGCTTTCCGTCGCGGAGGTCGATTTTGAAAAGAGCGTCTTCTTTCGTGAAGTGAAGGCCGTCACGTATCATGAACTCGACATTCGATTGGTCGACGGCGGATATGAAGCAACCTTTATCGTGGATATTTAGCCCATGAACGAGAAATACACGGGACCGCTTGAACGAATCGACGAAAACCGCTGGCGAATTCCGCGATCCTACAAACCAGGAATGCGCGTCGACGGAATCATTTATGCCGACGAAGAACTCATCGCCGCAATCAAAGAAGACCGATCGCCGGAACAAGTCGCCAACGTGGCCTGTCTGCCGGGGATAGTGAAGGCATCGCTGGCCATGCCGGATATTCATTGGGGGTACGGGTTTTGCATCGGCGGAGTGGCTGCGACGAATCCCGAAGAAGGCGGGGTCATCAGCCCCGGCGGCGTGGGATACGACATCAATTGCGGCGTCCGACTCATTCGCAGCAACCTAACTCTTCAGCAAGTCAAGCCAAAACTCATGGCGTTGATCGACAAGCTCTTCCGCAATGTGCCATGCGGGGTCGGTCGCGGCGGCGTGGTGAAATTCAACAAATCCGAACTATCGAAGCTCATGGAGCAAGGATCACGTTACGTCGTCGACCGCGGATACGGCTGGGAATCCGATGTGGAGAATACGGAAGCGAATGGCTGCTTGAAGGGTGCTCGCCCGGACCTTGTTTCGGACACGGCCTTTGAACGAGGCAAGGACCAATGCGGCACGCTCGGAAGCGGCAACCACTTCATGGAAGTGCAAGTCGTCGATCACGTCGACGATGCTGCGACAGCCTCCGCGATGGGTCTCAACGAAGGAACTATCACCGTCATGATTCACAGCGGTTCTCGCGGGTTGGGATATCAAGTGTGCGAGGATAATCTTCATGAACTACACGATGTTCCTCGAAAATACGGGATTGATCTTCCCGATAAGCAATTGGTCTGCGCACCGGTGCATTCGCCGGAAGGTCAAAAATATCTCGGCGGGATGCGCGCGGCCGCAAATTTTGCCTGGTGCAACCGGCAGGTCATGACCCATCTGGCGCGCGAGACGTTCGCGGAAATTTTTGGGCAACCCGCGGAACGAATGGGCATGCACCTGGTCTACGATGTCGCCCACAACATTGCCAAGATGGAACCGTACGATGTCGACGGTCAGACGTGCGAGTTATGCGTTCACCGCAAAGGCGCGACGCGAGCCTTTCCCGCGGGACACGATGAACTTCCCGCGCGGTACAAGAATATGGGTCAACCGGTATTGGTGCCTGGCGATATGGGACGATTCAGTTACGTCTTGTGCGGGCTTCAGGGATCAATGGATCATACGTTTGGAAGCTCCTGCCACGGCGCCGGTCGTCGAATGTCTCGTGGAGCGGCCATTCGCGCAAGTAAAGGCCGGTCTATTGCCAAAGAGCTTTTGGACCGCGGCATCATCGCCCGGGCCCGTGGCAAAACCGGATTGGAGGAAGAGCAACCCGACGCCTACAAAAACGTGATCAGCGTAGTCGATGTGCTGCACAAAGCCGGAATCAGCCGCCGTGTGGCTCGCCTGCGTCCACTCGGGGTGATCAAAGGCTAAGTGGTCTCGGGTTTTCGCTTTTGAAGAAAACCTCCCGTGAGGAGTATGAAACACCCACGGGAGGTTTGCTCAATTTACGGCATTCTCCCCTACCTGCGGAAGTTTGGCTGAACTCAGCAACCCCTAAGGATTGTAAGGGCCTGTTCCGGGGAGATTCTCCGTCAGCTCATGCAAGGCAAAATGCCATCGCGGCAGGTTACCCTTTCAGCATTCCCAAGTATTAGGCTGCGGTCGTGCCGCCACCAAACAAACTCGGGAAAAGAAAAAACGCCGCAGCAACCGCCGCCACAAGATATAGTAACCATCCAGTCATTGTTGCTTCCTTTCTTCAACGCAACATATCCACTCTGTCCAGACCGCGCGGTAGGACTCGAATATCGCGGACCGGTATACCCCGGTGGACTCGCACTGTCAATGTCAACACCTAACCGCGAAAAGGAAACAATTGGTCGAAAATGATACAAATATCGGATCGCGTATCAATGTTGAGACAAAAAAATTCCAACGTTGCCTCTTACGCAACATGTCGTGATGTCATAGTCGGTTCCTTGCAAGATGTTGTGTGCATGCCAGATTTCCTGGCCGGCCTATTCATTTTCCTTCAAGGGTGTGAAAAGTTCTCGACGATACTAGGACTATCATGGCAAAAGGAAATCGAGTCCTAAAAACAAAGCTCTCAATACTGAAAAGGGAGGATGTTTGTCGATCGTCTTGGAACCGCGACAGGAGTTTCGAAATTGCCTATTTTTGCCAGCGGATTGTTACTTAGCCGTGACCATCCGAGTTTACTTTAGTGGTTGGAATTGAATAACGAAATCGTATTTTTGGGACGCTTGCTACTATGGCCGGGAATATCATCGAATCCCCAAAACAAGTCTTAATTCTTGACAATAGCTTGGGAACACCCAGCGAACCGTTGGAAAAAACAGTTTCCCCGTTGATTTCAAGCTCGCCGAAAAAAGGAGCAGGTGGTTTGGACTCGCGCTGGATCATTCAAGCCTCGAGTCTTCGATTGGCCAGGATCGCCGCCATACGAGACCAGATTCTCCATGAAACCTACGAGACCTTTGCAAGAATCGAAGCCACCGTCGATCGATTGCTGAAGGAAATATAGCTCGCCGCAGTGGTTAATTCAGCGGGCAATCGAATTTTCGATTTCATAGCGTCACGCGCTGATTCATTTTTCAGTTTCTTTTCATGCGTGCGGTTACTCTTGACACCCTTGATTTACGAGACTAGAAGTGGTTCTTGACGTGGTTGAGCGACGCGGGTCGTTCGGACCGCGTTCGTTATTAAGGTACCCTTCCGGGGCAGTACACCTTGCGGACGTCACGGTGACGGGCCGAAACTTCGAGAGTTGACGCCTCGATGGTGGACCTTCTATCAGGGAGCGGCAAACACCCTTCATTGCGAAACGTTGCCAATATTGAATTGACCGGCTCCTGCACCGCGTGTGGGCGGGCTTCGCAACGGAAATCCAAACCGAGGTCGTAAGTTGCCATGATGAGTGATTCCTCCGCGTCTGAACGCGAACAGAGATCTGAAGGTCGTCCATCCGAGATTCCCTTTGCTTCGGCGTCTTCGGATATGCCCGGCCATTCCGTTCATCCGTCTTCTCCAAGTATGGAAGAGATCGATCGTGAAGTTCGAGAAGCCATGGCCGCCATGAACCCGGCGGACATCGCGGAACTCGGAGGACGATCGGAATCCAGCGAAAGTCGATCCACAAAGACCCTCGATCCTCATACCGTTCAACCGGGGACGGAACTGGTCGGCACGATCGTCGGTTTTTCCGATGACGAAATCTTTCTTGAGCTCGACGCTAAATCACAAGGCGTGATTCCACGATCCCACTTCGGAAAAAAAGAAACTCTCGAAATCGGCCGACGCGTGGATGTGATGGTGGATCGGTACGACGAGGATTCGGGGTTGATTTTGCTGGCTCGCAAGGGTTCCGCGATTCGAGCGACGTGGACCAATCTGACCATTGGCATGATTGTCGAGGGTCGGGTCACCGGAATGAACAAAGGCGGATTAGAAGTGGACCTCAAGGGCGTCCGGGCTTTTCTTCCAGGTTCTCAGGTAGACCTCCACCCCATGCGAGACATCTCCACGTTGATTGGTCAGGCGGTTCGCTGCGAAGTCATGGAACTCGATCGCCGGAACAAGAACGTTTTGCTCAGCCGACGCAAGCTTTTGGAAAAAGATCGGGCGGAAGCGCGGGAGAAATTAAAGACCGAATTGGAAGTGGGTCAGGTTCGTCGCGGCGTGGTCGGAAATTTGACCGAGTTCGGTGCCTTCGTCGATTTAGGAGGAATTGACGGGCTAATTCATATTCGTGATATGAGCTGGGGACAGGTTGACAAAGTCTCTGACTTTTTGACTCCCGGGCAAGAAGTCGAGGTGAAAGTTCTTCGCATCGACGGCAAGCGCGAACGGATTTCACTGGGACTCAAACATGCCCAGCCTGATCCATGGCTGCAAGTTCCAGACAAGTATGCCGTGGGAACGACGCTACGAGTTCGCGTGGTTCGGCTTGCGGACTTTGGTGCTTTTGCCGAGGTGGAACCCGGGGTTGAGGGGCTAATCCCCATCAGTGAGATGGGTTGGCAGCGCACGCGCTCCGCCGGTGAAGCGGTTTCGGTTGGCTCGGTCGTCGACGCCAAGATCATCCGGCTTGAAATGGACAAGCGTCGGATGGCTCTCAGCATGAAACAAGCTCAACCCGACCCCTGGGCGGGTGTGTTGGACGGCTTCACGGAAAATTCGCAGGTCCGCGGTAAAGTAACTCGTTTGGCAGCCTTCGGCGCCTTTGTTGAAATTGCTCCGGGAGTTGAAGGCCTCATACATATTTCAGAACTTTCGGACCGGCGTGTGAAATCCACGGGCGAGGTGGTTGACGTCGGTCAAGAAGTAGAAGTTCGCGTCCTTGGTGTGGACAAAGAAAACCGGCGCATTTCGCTTTCCCTTCGACCGGCGACATCGGCCACGAGTGACGGCGCATCCTCGCACGGAGAGCATCCCATTGTGCCCGCGAAATCACCCAAGAAGCGGAAAAAAGAGCTTCGCGGAGGGTTGTCCAGCAGTTGGGAATGGTAAGCGGCCCGTGTATCGAAATCTCACGTCCAATCGACCGCTTGATCGTTGGTTTCTTGTTCAACCGGATTCCGGATCGGCATGAGATTTGAACTCATTGATCGAATTGTCGAACTTACGCCGCGTGAACGAATTGTCGGGGTGAAGGCCGTTTCGCTCGCGGAAGAATACTTGGCCGATCATTTTCCCACGTTTCCGGTTCTTCCCGGCGTCCTGATGCTCCAGGCTCTTTGTGATGCCGCCGCTTGGTTGGTTCGCGACGCCCTTGATTTCAGTGTCAGCGTGATCTTGCTGCGCGAGGCGAAAAACGTAACATATAAGAGCTTCGTAAGGCCCGGTGATTTGCTTCGAGTCGAGGTGCAGTGCCGAAAATTGGGGCAAGGCGAAAGTGATTTCGAAGGGGTAGGCCTGTGTAACCAGGAAGAAGTTGTACGAGCGCGATTCGGCTTACGACATTTTTCCCTGGCCGATCGAGACCCAGGACAGGAGCCGCTTGATCGACGCATAATTTCAACCGCGAGGGCAACGTTTTCGACCTTGCGGCATTAACCCGATCATGGCGGACCGGATTGGGAAAGGGTTCGCCCGGGACATTGTAATCTCGGGAATGGCAGAGGAGGTCTAATCCACGATGGCGACAAACGGCAACGAGGTTTTCGCTAAGATTCGCAATGTGATCACCGAGGCTCTCGGGGTGGACGACGAGGAAGTGTCGCTCGATGCCACCCTTCAAGGCGATCTCGGCGCGGAAAGCATCGACTATCTTGACATTATTTTTCGTTTGGAAAAAGCCTTCGGTATTAAAATCCCAAAGGGTGAGCTCTTTCCGGATGACGTGTTGAACAATCCCGAGTTTGTCGAGGGCGATCGAATCACGCCCGCAGGATTGCAAAAACTTAAAACCGCCATGCCCCATGCGGATTTCACCATGCTGGAGTCCACGCCCTTGGTGTCCAAAATGTCGGATGTCTTCACGGTCCAAACGATTGTAAACTACGTTTCGAGCAAACTGGCCGCTTAGCATACAAACACACGTTGGATTGCGAGTTACTGGACGGGTGGCCCACCTCGTTTCGAGGTGGGGGAGCGATGATCGGCGGGTGGCATGGTTCACGCAAACACAACCCGGCTTGCCGGGCATGACCATGTATAGGTTGAATCATCAGCCCGACCATTGGTGCCATGATGCGACACCAGAATTGTAATCAGTTGAGATCGCCGAAGCGGTTCTGGAATTCGGCGAAGTCGCAGAGGTCAACATCAGAGTCGCCGTCGAAGTCTGTAAACCGACACCCAGGCCCCGAGTCGTTGTCCGGCCCGCCGTGAATCCCGATGCGATCGTTGGTGAGGCACTCATGAAAGTAATAGTAATCAAAAAGCTCAATAGCCTCATTGCTGTCAAAGTCGCCGCTGGCGTCATCAGGGATACGTCCCGCGCGGACAAAGTCCCAGGCAGTGGTAGCGGGAGGAGCGTCATTGTGCGAGACCTCAGCGCCCCAAATCAAGAATGCGTCCGGGTCAGGATAGACACCTTCGGGGATGCCGCTGTCGGTGACTACCCCATCGATGTACCAAATGTATTTATCCGCGAAAAGCTCGATGCGATAGGTGTGCGGCTCGCTAACCGAAATGGGCGCGATCACACGAGGAATAGAAATGTCGCGCAACAACACTGCGGCCGACTCGGTCATCACGGTGTGATGCAAGACCCCCGCCCTCCCGCCGGCGGACACCACCGCCGGCACCTGCCATTCATCGATGAGCCACTCTGGGTTGTCGGTGACCACTCGCCATTCCACGAAAAAGCGGCCGACAAGACTGGTCATCCCGCCAATGTTGTAGCGGTAGGAGTCCCGGGCCGGGTTTGGAAGCGACTGGATCAGCCACCCATCCTCGAGCTGGCGCTTAGGCGCAGCGGCAGAAAGGCGCTGCCAGCCACGGGCTTCAGGAAAAACGGTTCCCTCGTAGGTGACGACTTGAGCCTTGCTGGTTGTAATTGTCGCAAGCATAGTGAGGATCGCAGTTGACAATGTTGGTTGGTGCATTACGATTTTCCCAATGGCTTCCTGCTTTGATCTTAGCAGGAAAGCATTCCAATGGCAACGTTGGGAACAGTTTTTGAGGAAAGGAGAAATCAAAATGAAACCTTGCAAATGTACTTTCGCACTGTTTTTCACAATCGGATTATCAACCGCTTTTGCCGTCCCGCCGACGATTCACGCTCGCTGGGACAATGGAGGACTGCTCCAGCCACTCGAAAGTCTAAACTACGAAATCGTGGGCACGCCGGACCTGCCCGACGTTGGGTTACTTACGGGCCGCGACGACTGGCGCGTCTGGTCCCTGGACGTGGATAACTCCACCGGCGACGGCGATATCGGCGAAATCTCCTCCCCCGCCGACGACAACTTCACCCTCAAACTCGCCGCCCCCGGCTCACCCGATAAGCTCATGCTCTTCTGGGGGCCGTACATTAATTTCGGGCTGGGTGGCCCACCTCGTTTCGAGGTGGGGGAGCGATGATCGGTTCAACGTCACCAGATAATCGGCCAGGCACCATCCCAATTCATAGTCAGCGGAAAGCGTTCGCCAAACTCATAGTAGCGGTAACTGCTCCAAGCCCACTCTTCCGGGCGCTTCACAATGCCACGCGTGATCGGATTTTTGTGACAATAGTTCAGTTTCTCCATCAAGGTGTCATGGGCTGTCACGTTGAAGTCATAACCGCGGACGTTCCAAATGACGCGCTGATCGAATCGCCCAATCGTTCAAGGGCTCCGACCAAAGCGAACCTCGTTGTCGCCATACATCTCGCAGTCGTTGCTTCCCATGGAAGCCCACATGCTTCTTGAACGCATGGAGTAACCGTGACACGGAGACCGGTGTTTCGACTCGCGGGGCGTGTGGATACACCAATACGTGGACATGTTCAGGCATGACTACGTATCCGATCAGACAAATCGAAAATCGCTCCTGCAAAACACGAAGGGCGTCGACGACAATTGTTTTCATGCCGTCGTCGTGAAAAAAGTCCAAACGCCGATAGCATGAAGTCGTCCAAAAGTGGGTATGACCTGGTTCATCGTATCGTCGAAGCCTGGAGGGCATGGGACGAATGTACGTCATCGCGTCCCCCATCTCCAGAGGAGATGGGCCACCCAGCCAACAGTGTATTGACCGTGAATGTGTTTGTGGATTCGCCGATTGCGCTTCGCGGATATCAGACAGCGCTCGATGTGAGCGGCGGAAGCGCGGGAACTCTGAGTTTGGAATCTCTCGTGGTCACGGACACCCGTACCGACTTTGTGTTTCATACCCTTTCCGACGTGCCGGCGATTGACAATGGAAATGCCCGCGTGGCGTCGGCGTTATTCAGCGGGGCCGCAAGCGGTTCGCCTTCCAAGTATCTGGCCACCTATACCTATCGTGCGTCGAGCAATGCCGCCGGGACGTTTACGATTTCGATCCGGACAGAAGATACGATGCTGCGCGACGAGAATTCGGGGTCCGTGAACTGGGAAGTTGGCGATGTGGCCGAAGTGACCGTAGAATAGCCCCCGCCAAGGTGTGCCTCTGCTTTTGAGCAGTGCCGGTAACAACGGAGTTCGAGGTCGGTAACGGTTGTGGAAGGCAAGGGGTGGATGTCCCCACCCAACGGGCGACTTCGGGTCGGGGTTTCTCATGCGTTGGATTTGGATAGACGCTTTCGTGGATTTCGTTTCGGGTCAGCGGGCCTCTGCCGTGAAAAATGTCACCCAGGCCGAGGACCACGTGCATGACTCGTTTCCCGGCTATCCACTCCTTCCGCCGGCGCTCATGATCGAAGGGGCCGCGCAAACGGCGGGAATCCTCGTGGGTGAGGCTCGCGGATTCAAGGAAAATGTGATCCTGGCCAAGATTCGGAAAGCAACGTTCGAAGACTATGCCGCACCGGGCGATCAACTCCGGTACGACGCCGTGCTTGAATCGATCGATGACCGCGCCGCGGCGGCGTCGGCGAATGTGCTTAAAAACGGTGTCACCATCGGTCGAATTGAATTTCTTTTTTCGCATGTCACGCCGGATTCGTCGGGCGTCAATCTGCCTACGCACAACTTCGTGTTCACCGACGAGTTTATGAGGCTTTATTCGTCGTTTCGCGGGAATACCGGGCCAAAATCGGAGTCAATTCATTGACCGGTAAACGACGAGTGGTCATTACGGGGATGGGTGTGGCGACACCGATCGGCATCGGGATTCAGTCATTTTGGGATTCCCTGGTTGAGGGTCGCTGCGGGTTAGGCAGGGTAAAATCTTTTGACGCATCGGGTTTCGCGTCCCAGGTCGGCGGGGAACTCCCTGATTTTCAACTCAGCGACGTGATCCCCAAGGGCTACCGCAAGAGTGCCAAAGTGATGTCACGGGATATCACCATCGCGGTCCTTTGCGCGTATCATGCCGTCGTCGACGCCGGTCTTCGCACGCGTTGTTTGATTGATCGAGGTGATGTCCAGGGTCCACCAAACGTGGACAGCACCCGATTCGGCGCTAACATCGGCGCTGGATTGGTCTGCGCCGATCTTTACGAACTTGCTGCGGCCCTGAGTACCGCAAGCGATGAGAAAGGCGAATTCAGCCTGACGCGCTGGGGCGCTGAGGGAATGAGCAACCTCACCCCCCTTTGGCTTCTGAAGTTTCTCCCCAACATGCTCGCGTGCCATGTCACCATCGTTCACGATGCCCAAGCGCCGTCCAATACCATCACCTGTGGCGAGGCGTCCAGCCATCTTGCCATCGGAGAAGCCTTTCGAATCATCGCTCGCGGTGACGCCGACGTTTGCATCTGCGGCGGCGCGGAAAGCAAAATCAACCCAATGGCCATGGCCCGCCCGCACCTTCTCGAACGCTTAAACGTGGCTGACAACGAACATCCGCACCAATCGAGTCGCCCGTTCGGAGCTTTACGAACGGGAATGGTCGCGGCGGAAGGCGGCGGTCTGATGATTCTTGAATCCCTCGAACATGCTCGGGCTAGGGGAGCGCGAATTTACGCGGAAATCGTTGGTTTTGGTGCGAGTAGCAGTTCAGAAAGCTGGATATCGCCCGATAATAACGGGCAAGCCACCGCCCGATCCATAAATAAAGCTCTATCGGACGCGGATACACAGCCAGGTTTCATTGATCTCGCGGCCCCACAAGGTCTAGGAACCTTGATCCATGACGCGGCGGAAATGGCCGGTTGGAATGCCGTTTTTGGCGAACGGTTGTCCACGTTTCCGGCTTTGACCTCTAGGGGTTCGGTCGGGAATTGCGGCGCAGGCGCCGGCGCGATCGATTTTTCAGCGATGGTTTTGGCTTTGTACCGCAACACGATTCCGCCGTCTTTGAACACGGATCAACCGGACTCGGTTTGCAAGTTTTGTTTTGCACAACGC
>JBBTCX010000279.1:0-2290 GCA_038043045.1 Planctomycetota bacterium
GTCGATTCATGTTGGTCGTGCTTGCAGGCGCGGCGGAAATGGAACGAAACCTCACTCGCGAACGGACTCGATCCGCAATGGCCGTCAAACGCGGCAACGGCCAACGCATCGGAACGGTTCCGTACGGCTACGACCTATCCCCCGACGGCGCAACTCTCATTCCCAACGAATCCGAACAAACCGGCATCGCCAACATCCACGCTTGGCGTGCCCAACGCTGGACCCTCGAACGCATCGCAGACGAATTGACCGCCCGCGCCGTCCCTACCAAGACTGGCAAATCCGAGCGCTGGACCCATCAAGCCGTGGCGAGGATTCTTCGGCGTGCCTGAGGGGTCGGTTTCCAAGTCTGATCGCGGTTTTTGAATCTGCCCTGCCAAATCTGGACTGGAGCCGCGCCGCAGTTTAGGATTCGAATTGCACTTGAATGCAGCCGGTTGCACTAAGTTGCATTGGGATGTAATGTCGACCGAAGCATTGAAACGAGATTCGGACATGAACAGAACTGAAGCACGGCGTCGATCGGTTCTTCGGTAGCCTTGTGAAGGGATTTCATTGCACGTTCTTCAAACGTGTTTCGCCTTCAGATAGGTGATGGATGAATTTCAATCTGCTTGACGAGCCTTGGATACCTGTTCTGTGCGCCGATGGGCGGGCCGAGCGCGTCGGCATCCGAGAGGCGCTGACCGGCGCTTTCAACATCCGCCCGATTGCCGCGTCAAACCCAATTGATAACGCCAACCGTTTTCTGCAACCAATGGGATGGAGTGGTTGATGGCTGCTACGAAGAATGAATCCGCACAATTGGCAGATTGGAACGTTCTAATTGACCCTTGGCTCGAAGTCATGGGCTTTAATGCCGAGGCCCAGGTCTACTCTCCATTGGATGCCCTGAAGCGGGCACGCGAAATCCGTTGCATCGTCCTCGCAAGCCCACTCGATCTGTTCGCCGCGCACAGGTTCCTCCTGACGTTGCTGTACTGGAAGGCAGACGTATCGGGAGGCGTGCAGCAAGTTCGAGAATCGCTCCTGAAGGGCGAGACACCGCGAGTCGTGCTCGACGCCATCGAGGCGGAAGCGCCCTGTTTTCGCATGTTCGATGACAAAGCCCCATTCCTGCAAGACCGTTCGTTGCAAGAGGCGAAGAAAAAAGACAGTAAGTCAGCAGGCTCGTTGTACGCTGAGTTTACTTGTGGCACCAACATCGCCCACTTTCACCACGGCGACGATGAAGAGATGCGCCTATGCGTGCGGTGCGCAACCATCGGTCTGATGCGCGTAATCCCATGGAGTCAATCAGGCGGCGCAGGACTGTCCCCGTCCGTCCACAATGCTCCACCGATCATGGTCCTCGCATCCGGCAGAAACCTGGCGGTCACGCTCGGCCTGAATCTTGTTCCTCTTCCCGTCGCCGCGGGCGAGGCGAAGTGGACAGGTCACTTTGTACCGACCGACAAAGACGCGGCGGTCCCATATCTTGAGGCTTTCACCTGGAACCCGAGGCGCATTCACCTCCGCTCGCCCGAAGGGCCACAAGTCTGCTGGCGATGTGGCCTGACAAGAATCATTGCGGTCGGTCCGATCGTGTATCTGAAAAACGAAAAGACGACCACCGAGAAGGACGAAAACAAGAAATCAATACCGTTCAAATGGCAAGAGCCCTCAGCGTTCTACGCCGCCGATGAGCCTTACAAGACGATCAAGAGCCTCGGCGAGAACCGGGCCGCGAGCGGCGATGACCTGCGTCGGCTGAAAGATCAAGTTGACGCCCCAAAGGCCTTGGTGGTCGAAATTAATCCGAATCACGAAGGATGGTACCTGGTCATTCCATGCACGGATTCGAAAATGAAAACCTTCGACCATCGACAATTCGAATTGACGAGCTTCTCGCCGGACGCGGTTCGAGCCGAGCTGCCCTCTGTGGTTCCGCGCAGCAGCCCCAGCGGCATCGACGGTTGGACGGAACTACGACGGGCTACTTGCAATGTGGGCTCCACGCGGTTTGTGCGAGCGGCCGATCGGCTTCTCGCGCATTCCGACTGGGCCGCCCTGTCGGCCGCCGCGTACCGGGAGATGCATGATTCGCCGGCTGCGTTCGATGTACTCACCGGACTGCTTTGGGGCCTGCGTGACAAGAAAATCTCCGGACTTCCGCCGAGGCACGTGGCATGGCTGCTGCTAAAGCTCATGGCCACTGTCACCGCCCACGCCCGAATACATCATGACGAAGCCGTCTTCTGCCCGCTACGGTCGCTGCCGAAGCGACAGCTTGCCGAGCGCCGCAATGATC
>JBBTCX010000280.1:0-5300 GCA_038043045.1 Planctomycetota bacterium
GGGTGCGGGGTTCGCGCTCCCTGCACAATAGTGGGGTGACTCCTTTCGTTCGATCCATCCTATTCGTGAAGTCAAGGCGATTTCCGCGGACCAATTCAACGGGCCGGCGGCGGCAGGAAGCTGTGCAAAAGACGGCGACTGCGATGACGACAATGCCTGCACGCGCGACCGTTGCGTGAGTGGTCAGTGTGCGAACGATCGAATACCCGGATGCGTGACTTGTTCGGTGGATCAAGTCTGTCCGTTGCTTCAAGTGGTCTTCGTGATGGATACGTCCGGGTCGATGGTCGATCAAGGGGAAAGCCTTTGCTCGGCAATCGGCGGCGTGGTGGATGCTCTGCACGCTCAGGGGATTTCGATCGAACCGCATTTTTTCGGCGTCACGGAACATCCGATCGGGGTTTTTCCCTGTCTGACTTCCGACGTGGTGTCAGCTTTTGGCAGTATGGTTCCCGGTCGTCCGGGATCGTGCTCGTTCCCGAATGATCTGTCGGCGAGGGAATCCTGGGGACCGGCGACCGCAATCGTGGCCCAGCGATTCCCCTGGACGAAGGGTTCCGTGCGGGTCATCGTCCCGATGGGCGATGAAGGCCCCTGCAACGGAAACCGGCCGGGCGGATGCAACGATCCGGGCGATGATCGAGACGCCATCGCCAATGCCATCGAGATCGCGATGACACGGGGTGTCATCGTTTCACCCATCGTCGGCACCGGCTCCGACGGGTGCACGATGGACCTTGCCCAAGAGTTGGCAGAAGCGACCGGCGGTCTTGCCCTGGTCTCTGAACACCCGAAAATCGAATTGGCCGAAGTTTTGAAGCGAATTCTCTCGACCGCTTGTGAATCCGTCGGACCCTGTGACGATCTCAATGCCTGCACGGTCAACGATCAGTGCGTGGAGGGAGTTTGCCTTGGCACGGCGATGGCGGGTTGCATTGCGTGTCAGGATGTGGCCGATTGCGATGACTCAAATGCCTGCACGACAGAATCGTGCGAAATAGGCGTTTGCGGTTTTGTCGAGACTCCGGGGTGTGAACCGTGCGTGTCCCAGGCAGATTGCAATGACGGCGATGCATGCACCCGCGACGTCTGCACCGCAGGCTCGTGCGATCATTCGTTGAATCACGTTCCAAGCGTTCACTGTTGCGACCCCGAATTGGGAAGCCTCGCGTTGCTCGACGACGAAAACCCTTGCACGTTCGATCTCTGCAATGTGAAAACGGGAATGGTGCTGCACCCTCCCGTTCCGCAAGAAGAACCGTGCAATGACAACCAGATTTGCACGGTAGAGGACGCCTGTGACGGTGCGGGAAACTGTGTTGGGAAAGACCTTGAATCCATCGCCTGTGACGCCGACGACGATTGCGGGGCGGGCGTCTGCAATTCCCAAACGCGATTCTGCGAATGCGGGAAACTTCCTCTTCTTAGACTTCGCGTGCTTTCTCCCACTCGTGGACAGGGAGAATGTTATGTGACAGGCGATGACATCACGGTGTTGGTGGAAATGGGATTCAGCCAAGTGCCGATTCACGGCGCTCAATTCTTGATCCCCTTTGATCCAACGCGCTTTAGTTTTGTCGACGCCGTTCCGGGCCATGAGTTTGACGCGTTGTCCCCTTTCACCCAAGAGTTTTTTGAGATCCTCGAACCGGTCGCCGGTTCGATCTTTCAGGGGGTGGGTGTTTCCTTTGGTCAAAGCGGAGCCCGGGGACCGGTGGTCCTTTCCGTGTTGACCTTTCGGCTTCGTTCAGCGTGCACGACCGATGAACTATGTTTGGCCGGAGGCAGCGGCGCGCCGATGACGATGCTGACCGATGCCACCGGGCGGACTGTTCCTTTCGAAACGCAATGTACCGGCGATTTGCGCGTGGACGACGGTCCGTCGATCTTGACTTGTCCGGAATCGTATTCCCTTTTGGCGGATGCCGGTGAGGTGACCGCGTTCGTTCAATGGTCGCCGGTGAGCGTCCGTGACGGGTGTGAGGAACCGATTGTGTCGTGCACGGCGCGGCATGAACTGGGGGTTGCCGTAGATCATCTGTTGCCCTCCGGCGGTCGATTCCCGCAAGGTCGTTCAGATTTTGAGTGCGAAACGACAGATACCTGCGGCGTGACCAGTGCATGTGCCTGGTTTGTTGAAGTGCAGGACGCCAATGAAGCCGAGGTGTCGGTGCAACTGTCTCCCGCGATGGCTGCGGGGACGTTGAATCGATGCATCGAGTTTGAGTTTTTCGACAACTGTGTAGAGGGACCAAGTGTTGTGCGAAAGGTGTTGCGATTCGGTCCGCCGTTTGATCTGGCCGGTCGGGCGAGCGGGGTGACGTTGCATGTGCCGCCGGGTCGTTATCAATGTGTCACCGCGAGGGACCCGCTTCATACCGTTCGCGCGGTTGCAGACATTGACATCGTGGACAACCGCTTTGTGGCCATGTTCGAGGACGATCCGTTCTTCGATGGCAATTGGTTGGTGGGGGGGAATCTCAATGGGGACCACGTCGTGGACATTTTGGACTTCGGCATTTTCGCCAATCAATACCTGACCCGTCGCCCGCGCGATACGGATTGTGGTGCCAGCGCGAGACACGCGGATATCAACGGCGACGGAATTGTGGACCAGTTTGATTGGTCGTTTGTTTTGCGAAACTATTTGGCCCATGATAAGAATTCTTGCTGTCCGGAAGAAACAGCATCGGCGGCGGCGGCGATGACTCGTGTTTCTGTTGCTCAGCTTTCCCGAATGGGATTCGAAGAGTTGGTAGGTGCCGACCTCAACCATGACGGTTGGGTTGACGAATCCGATATGGCGGCATTCAACGAGGGACTTCGGCCTGTGAAAGCGCTTCGACCTGCCCAAACTTCTCCCTCTCAAGAATAGACCAAGCCAATATTCGGTCGTACACCCAAAAAATGAAGCTTTGCTGCAATCGATTTACCTATTTGCACTTTCTGGTTGACCTCAGATAACTCCAGGGTATCCTTTATCGGAGGTTGGGTCCGGCGTGACGTAACCTCCCCGGGTTGCGAAGTCCTACTAACCGGAGGTTGATCCGTGCTTCCAGTGGGACGATGAGTAGAATTGGAACACGAAGGAGAACAATCGTGCTGCGAAAACACACCTATGGCTTTTTTGTTTTGGGCGTCGCCATTTTGCCACTTTTTGCCAGCGCGCAAACTTCAAAAAAGGCTGTTGATCCATCGGAACCAGGAGAGCCCGCTGCAGCGGTTGAATCCGCCGAAATCGAAAAAGTTGCGCCACCTGGTGATGCCGTAGCCCTGATCCGACAAGCGGTTCCGCGCGTCGATTGGGAAGATTTTCCGTTTGAAGATTTCTTGGAATGGATTCGTGAGCGCGGGGACAATCGGGTCAACGTAGTGGCGCGTTGGGCCTCCTTGAATGAGGAAGGCGTGGACGCCGAGAAGACCATTACGCTCAAACTCACCCATGCAACCGTGGGCGCGATTCTTCGTGAAGTTACGGATCAACTCTCCGTGGATCGAAAGCTCGCGTTTCGTGCAACCAGCAATTTCATAACCATTTCCACGAAAGCAGACTTCGACCGCGACCTCGTGCTACAAGTCTACGATGTCAGCGACATTCTGTTTCGCGTACCTGATTTTCAACGAGAAGCACCGCAAATTGACTTGTCCGGGCAGAGTTCAGGTGGAGGAGCAGGAGGAAGCGGAGGAGGAGGAAAAAGTGGCGTGTTCCAAAACTCGGGCGGCGGCGGTCAACAACAAGGACAAGAAAACGAGCAACAAGCTAAACAACGTTTGGAAGAGCTTCGCAACGCGATTCTCAAGTCCGTCGCGCCGGATTCTTGGAGCGATGTACCGGGTCAAGGTAGTACGGGAGGTCGAGGCGGCGGTGGCGCCGGCCTGGGCACAATTACCGTGATAAACAATCGTTCTTTGATTATTTACAATACGATTGAAGTTCACGAGCAGATTGCCGGTTCGTTTGTTCGGGGTAAGTAATCCGCTACTCTTTGGTTTTTTTGGACAGGACCGCGCCAAGCAGATCGCGAATGGCTTGGGCGGGTACTCCGGTGACGCGTATGGTTTTCGTGGCCGTCGTGGCGCCGGAAACGACTTCGACGTCGCGGCGTTTGATCCCAAGAAATTCCGCTAAGAAATCAAGTAAGGCCTCGTTTGCACGCCCTCGTTCGGGCGGTGCGGCGATCGCGACTTTGAGCCGGTGATCCCACTCGCCCATGATTCGGGTCCGTGATGCGTTGGGCACGACTTTGATCGGAACGAGAACTGCATCTGCCTTTTCAACCATTCGGATCACGCCCCAAGTTTAATATCCATCCTATTCAACGAGAATAGACGGAGCTGCCGCCTGATCGCCGATGGGGTATCATGGGTTGTGTTTTGTCGAAGGAGATCGAAGTCATGCGGCGACAATACGAAATCGGAGTCATCGGCGCGGGAAACGCGGCGGAGGGGATTGTCCACGGGATCCTGAGAAACACGATTCTTTTCAGTGATCGCATGATTGCTTCGGATCCAAACGAAGCTCGCCGACAATTGTTTGCCACGCGATTCAATGTCGCGGTCACTTCAGACAATCGACACTTGGTGGCCGAAAGTGATATTGTCGTACTGGCCATTAAACCGCAGCAATTCGCGGAGGTTTGTCAGAGCGTCTCCGATCTCATTCGAGAGGATCAACTCGTCGTTTCGATCATGGCCGGCGTATGGACGAAAACCATTGAACGTCAGTTTTCGAATGTCAAAGCTCGTGTCGTTCGGGCCATGCCGAATCTTCCGATTCACGTAGGTGCGGGAATGGCCGGTGTATGCAAGGGAACGTACGCGGAACCGGTGGATCTTTTGCGCGCCCAACGAATTTTCGATGCGGGCGGCCGATCGATCGTGATCGAGGACGAAACCCAGATGGATGCGATCACCGCGGTCTCCGGTTCGGGACCGGCCTATTTCTATTATTTCGTTGAGGCGTTGACCGCCGCCGCCGAACGTCTTGGACTTTCTCCCCAGGAATCGGGCATTCTGGCCAAGCAAACCTGCTTGGGGGCTGCGCGGATGATGGTGGAATCCGGTGAAGCGCCGCAATCGCTCCGCGCCAAGGTCACGTCACCCGGCGGAACCACTCAAGCCGCCATCACGTCGATGACGAATGACAGAGTTTTCGACCATATCGTGGATGCGGTTATTGCCGCTCAAAAACGAAGTCAAGAGCTTGGAAGATAGCTCAGACGTTCAGCGGTTTCTTTTGTAGGGTTGTAAACGCCGTTTGAAAAACGTATCCATGACAAGGCATGGTTCGTCAAGGATTA
>JBBTCX010000281.1:0-2686 GCA_038043045.1 Planctomycetota bacterium
TCTTGGTCTCGCACTTCGACGGACACGATCTCACCATGCCGCCGATGCCGCGCGCAGCCGAACGGGTGCTGGCCAGGCTGCGCGATTCCCAATCGACCATGGCCGAGGTGGCCCGGGATATTTCCGAGGACCAGGTGATGGCCGCCGAGGTGCTGCGGATGTCGAATTCCGTATTCTATCGCGGGACGGAGAAGATCACGAGCCTGCAATCGTCCGTGACACGACTTGGCACTCATGCGTTGCGGACGTTGATGATGCACCAGTCGTTGCGTTCTGCCATGTTTCCCAAGAGCGGCGTGGATCGCGACGTGGCGGAGCGATTGTGGAGACGGTCCCTGGCCAGCGGATGCGTGATGCGCGGGCTGGCGGAGTTTACGAAACTCGATCCGGATGATGCGTTGCTGATCGGTCTGATGCACGACATCGGCAACGTGTTGGTCTTGAGAATCACGCATGAACGCCAGGTGATGCAAACCCGGTTGGATTGGGGAACGTTTGAATACCTCTGTTTCGAATGTCATCAGGAATTCGGCGAGTTAATCGCCGAAGCCTGGAAATTGCCGTCGGAACTCAAGAGTTTGATTTCCAACCATCACGCGTGTCCGAACCCGGAGGATCCGTTGCGGGTGCAACGATGGATGTTGATGCTGACGGATATGGTCAACCAAATGTTGGGTTACGATGTGGAGGCTCAGTACGACCTGATGCGATCGCGGCCGGTGATGGAGTTGGGTTTGCTGGGCCGGTCGGATTTTGAGGATTTTTTCGGGCGCTTGCCGGAGGAGATTGAAGAGATGCTCGCATCGTTGGAGGTTCGGAAGTAGTCACTTCAACATCGTGGGGCGAATCGGGACGGTCCGAGGAAGGATGTCGGGTCGATGCCCCGACCTACAGAACTTACGTGCCGCGAGTGTTTCCGTAGAGTGCGATGTGGATTCGGGGGCAGAAGCGGAACCCACGTTGTTTGCAGAGGTCGGCGATCCAGGGGTTCTTGGCATTCAATTCTTGTTCAGTGACACCTTGTGGCATTAAAAGGACGTTGGCGGGATCGAGGTCCTCGAGTTCGAGGAGAAGGGCGTCGACTTCGGCGATGTCCTCGGGTTCGTCGATGACGAATTTGAGCTGATAATCGGGGCCGGTCATGAGGCGGCGAATGGTGTCGAAGTTGAGGCGTTGGCAGTCGTGTTTTTCGGCGTGGCGGCCGTTGTCGCGTTCCCAGGGCGTGGAGTTGGAGAGTTTGGGGCTGACGCTGGCGAGGTCGAACGTGACGACTTTGTAGAGGGTGGCGGCGGTTTCGAGGGTGATGTGATAGCCGGCGTTTTTGAGGGCGTGGGAAAGGTCTTCGATGTTTGGAGCGAGGAGGGGTTCGCCGCCGGTAAGCACGACGTAAGTGGTGGGGAAGTCGGAGGCGCGGTCGAGAATTTCGGGGATGGACATGAATACGCCTTCGGGGGTCCAAGAAGTATAGGGGCTGTCGCACCACGTGCAGCGGAGGTTGCAGCCGGAGGTGCGGATGAAGACGCTGGGGACGCCGGCGAGTTTGCCTTCGCCTTGGATGCTGTAGAAGATTTCGCTGATCTTGATTTTGATCATGATCCCTAGTGTAGCACAGACCGGAACGGAGAGGGTTAGTCGAAGATCAGGACCGGCGGATGGGATTTCTGACGACACGGGTGCGGTGTATTGCGGCTTATGCGGTGGAGCGCGTTGGCTTCGGCGTGCCGGAAGTCGTTGGGGCGGTGGGCGATGAGGTGCTGTTCATTGTCGATGGGGTGGGTGGATTTCAGTTTGCGCCGCTGTTGGTTCGCCGGGCGTTGCGGCAGATCGGGAGTTCGCTTTGCACGATTCTGTATGACTGGCAGTTTGGTTTGACCGGAGAGATTTGGACGGATTTGATGTGGGTTCGTCGGAATCGGGTGATGGGGGCGAAGTTGGCGAGAAAGATTCTTGCGTTTCGGCGCGAGCATCCGAAGGTGAAGATTCACGTGCTGGCGGTGAGTGGAGGGGCTGGGATTGCGGTGTTTGGGTGTGAGTCGCTTCGTGGTCGACGGATTATTGACACGCTCATTCTCGCGTGCCCGGCGTTGTCACCGACGTACCCTTTAGGGCCTGCACTTCGGACGGTTGAACGCTGCTATGCGTTGGTCAGTCGGCGGGACCGTTTTATTCTGGGAATCGGGACGACGATTTTCGGTACAACGGATCGGCGGTTCACCCGAGCGGCGGGTTGTGTGGGGTTTCGATTGCCGCCCGATGTTTCGCAGGAGGATCGGGAAATGTACGATCGGTTGAGCGAGATTCGGTGGACGCCGGAGCTTCGGCGCGACGGGCATCCGGGGAGTCACACGTCGTGGGCGTCTCCGCCGTTTGTTCGAAGGCATCTGCTTCCCATGGTGCACGGTCGACCGCTTCTGCCGGAGTGGACGATTGTTGGGGAACGGGGTTGATAAGCTTCTTCGTGGCCATTCGCCAGGCTGGAGGGCCTGGTCAACTGCTCTAGAACGATAGTCCGGGCGGGAAACCGACACCCGAAAAAAAGCTGATGTCGCTTCTCTCAGAGGGTGTGTGAGAAGGCATTTCCGAGCCGCTCCCTCACGAGGCCGTCGAAATACCTCCATTGGGTGGTGGTGCATAGAGTTTCGGTGAGGGGCGGGCCGTGAGGGACGCGGCGGGGCGGGCGCCGGTT
>JBBTCX010000282.1:0-11761 GCA_038043045.1 Planctomycetota bacterium
GACGGACTGTTTTGCAGTGGGACGGAGGTTTGCAATGACGCCTCCGGCTGCCAGCCGGGCACGCCTCCCTGCGTGGCCGGTGTGTGCGACGAAGACACGAATGGCTGCGGGCCCTGTGTTTCCGACGAGGACTGCGACGACGGCAGCGAATGCACCGCCGATCGATGCAATCCCGACACGGCGGCGTGCGAGAATTCCTGTACGGACGAGTTGGCACCTGTCATCACGTGCCCCGCGAACCTAACGGTCCAATGCGGACAATCCACGGCGCCGGTGGCCACGGGTTCGGCAACGGCGACGGATTTGTGCGACACCTCCGTGACGCCAACGTTTGTGGATCAAAACAGTTTGGGCGGCTGCGGCGGGACCGGAACCATCGCTCGTACGTGGACGGCGACGGATGATTGCAACAATTCAAGTGGCTGCGTGCAAACGATCACCGTGATCGACACGACCATGCCGCTCATCACCTGTCCGGATCGATTCGTTCTGGAATGCAGTAATCCCAGCGGCACTCCGGTGGATGATGTGCCCATCGATGTCACCGTGACCGACGAATGCGATCAAACCGTCACTCTCACGGACAACCGCCCCGAAGATTTTTACCGACCGACGTGTGGCCGTGCGCCGATCATTGTGACCTTCACGGCCACCGATGATTGCGGGAATCAGAACACTTGCGATGTGGTCGTCGAGGTTTTTGGCGAGCTCTGTTGTCCGGGAATGGCCGACGGCGATCTGACGCTGATGCCGGTTTCCACCGATCTTCGCCAGGACACCGACGGGCCCATTCGTACCAAAGCAAGATTTGACATTTGGAATGAAAACGAAGCCCGTTTTTCCGGCACGGAGCGATGCATCCGTTGTTGGGATCAGACCCTGCTGAGTCGGTACAACGCGCCTAATCATTTTGTGCTTCCGAACCTGCATACGGACAAAGGTCGAGCCCGCATCGACGGAATCGCCAGTTCGACGGTGTGCGGCATCACGAGCGTGAACGATCCCTTGTTGGGCGTGCTGGTGAAGGAGATTCGCTTCTCCGGCATACCTCCCAAGACGGAGCGATCGGCCACCAACCTGCCGGGGATCGGACGACAGGCCGCCCGGATCCGTTATGACACGCCTTCCGCGGCCAAACTTGAGGAACTCGAAACATCCGGTTTTTCAGTGGGAGATGCCGGTGCCGTGTACATCGACGGTTCGGACCAACCCGACGTTGAACCCGTCGTGGATCCGCTCGGAACTCAGGCTTCGATTTCCCAAAAGGGCAGCGTCCTTTTCTTCCCGGTTTTCGAGGTGAATTGGGACACGCAGGGGAATCTGATTCAGGACACCTTTATTGAATTGACCAACGATTCCGCTGAATCCATCTTCGTACAGTTGTATTTCGTCAACGGCGACGGCCCGACGCAGCCGATTTTCGCCGGCGATCCTCCCGTGCTGGTTGACCGCGCTCATCCGGGATGGAACAACGTCGATGTCGCGTTCCGATTGACGCCGAATCAGCCCACGTATTGGTCGGTCCTGACGGGGCGACCGCATGGCGTGCAGCCCATTACCATCCTTGATCCCGGATTCCCGCCAGGTCGACCCGATCCCGATGGGCGACTTTCTCGATCGCGGGTGCTTCGGGGATTCGTCATCGCCTGGGCGATGAACGCGCAAGGCCAGGCCGTGAATTGGAACCATCTGAGCGGATCGGCCACAGTCATTCACTACCGCGACACGTCAGCGTTCGATTATCTGCCGGTCGCGTTTCAGTGTCGAAGCATGGCACCGCAGGGAACGACGTGCGGAGCGATTTCGGGCATCCTCGACCTCAACGGTGTTGAGTATGACGCCGCGCCGGACAAACTGTTGATGGACTTCTACGCGGTGGGGTCCACCGCGCTGTCGCATCCCAGCGTTCCGTAGAGCTTTGGCGATGTTCGGTCTTGCTCAGCGGGTGCGTGAGAAGGCATTTCTGAGCCGCGCCCGTAAGGAAGCGGTCCTCGCTATTTTTGGAAAAAACCGCTCCCTCACGGTCGCGGCTCGGTTCCCGCAAACGGCTTTTCACACACGCTCTCAGGCGTAGCTGTGCAAACCGGAGATGATGAAGTTCACGACGATCCAGTTGAACATCATCACTTCAAAGCCGATGACGGCGAGGACGGCGGTCCAGAAGGCCTTGTCGCGGACTTTCAGTCGCACGTGGATCAAGATCAGGAAGATGAAAAATGTGTTGAGGGCGAAGACTTCCTTGGGGTCCCAGCCCCAGGGTCTGCCCCAGGAGTGGTCGGCCCAGATGGCGCCCATGACGATTCCGGTCCAGAGGGTGATGAAGGAAAGTTCGAGCATGACCATGGTCGCACCGTCGAGGACTTCGCCGGCGCTGGGGCGTTCGTCCTTGAGAAACGGGTGGGTTCCACGAGATCCGAGGATCAGCGAAGACGCCCCACCGGTTGCGGATTTCTCCAAGAACGCGCCGCGGCGAGATCGGCCCCGAGTGTCGAGCATTTCAAAAAGAAGGATCAACAGCGACCCGGAAAAGGCTCCCACGGCACCCATCAACATGTTTCGGGAAAGTCCGCGGTTCACGTTGTCGATCACGTGCATGAGCAGCAAATAACCGACGTAATTGGCTACGCCGATCGCCAAAGGAAGCAGAAAAAGCCGAGCTTTGGAAAGACTCCCTGAATCCCAAGCCAAGCACCACCGATGTCGCAAGAGCAAAAGCGCGGTGACACATGCGATCGCAATCAAGGCGTAGCTCAGGATGATCATGTTGGTGTGGATATACAGCCACACGTCGTTAAGGGCGGCCATCTTGTTGTTGATGGTCGAGTCGAGTTGCGCGGGCAGGAAATACGCGGCCATCAACGCGGCGGCCGACACCGCGGAGGATCCGAGTGCGAAGAGGTTTCGGACGGGTTTTCGTCGGACGACCCATTCCAAAACAAGAGAGGCCAATCCACCCAGCCAGGCTGACGTGTGCACGGCTTCAAACATATTCGAATTCGGCCAACGCCCCGAAATGTACCATCGAATTCCAAGCGATGCGGAATGTCCGACGAAGGCCAGACAGAAAAAGGCGATGCCGATTCTTCTCGCCGTTTGCCAGCCGTAGATCACCGAGAGCAGCAAGGGCACGGTCGCGGCTGCATAGAACCACCAAACCCAAGTCATGCTCTTCGATCGGAAATACCAACTCTCCATGCCGAGTCGACGAGGGGAAGGATAGGCATTCGGCGCAATAGCAGGAAACAAATTGGCCAACTCGACAATACTGGAATTCACTTTGGCCACGTCTTCCGCTTTCCAGGCCGATTGCAATGCGGACCAAGAGGCGCGAATTTTATTTTGTATGTCCGCATCCAAGCCGGGGATGGAAGCGGGCGGGCGAACGCCGCCGTGAATGTCGTCCATCGGGCGATCGGTTGGCCCGACAATTGGAGAGAGCGAAATCCAACGGTTGCTTGGATCGCCGGAGGAGGATGGCACCACGCGCAAATTCTCCAGCAAGAACCGAGGATTGGCCACGGTCAAGGCGGATTGAATGGCGTCAACCGACTTGGCCGTTCGAATGAGGTCCTCACCCAGTTTTCGCAAGACCGCCACGACCTTGGCATCTGCAAGGAGTTTGGGAGCAATCCAGCCCTGTTTTCGAAAAAGCCCCGTTTCGGTCGACTTCGTTTCCGGACGATCACCCAAGGCTTCGATGATTCGTTCCCGCACTTGCGGACTCTTCACGTAAATGCACGACTTGTCGGTGTACGATTCCGGTCGAAAGAGTAGGTCGAGGTAGGTAAACCCAAAAGATTGGCCGTCCAGAAGTCGCGGACCCGTCACATAGCTCACAAAGGTCTTTGCGTGAGACTCGAAGGAACGCAAGCGACCGTCGGCCTGCACGGCGGTTTGATGAAGGGGTTCGAGATCAACCTGCTTCGCAAACGGGGAACCGGATGCGACCGGCGCAGTTTCTCGACCGGACCTTTGATAGACCACCAAGGCCCCGATCAAGGCTAAGACCATCAAGTCTATGGGGCGAACACCCAATCTTTTTTTCACGACCTTGCTCCGGTCTTTGTTTTGAATGCACCGGATCCATCCGCATCATGATGCGGTTCCGCGTTCTTTGCGGAAGAACCCCGTGGATCCATCGAAATTTTTCCCTGGGATTGCAGCCGCCGGCGTCTGATCAAAACCGGTTTGACATAGAATGCAAAAAGCATACCAGCCACGGACACACAACAACCAAGCAATTGAATATAGACGCCGTTTCGATTGGCCACTCCCAGTCCGGTGTAATTCATCCCGCCGTTTGGATTGTCATTGGCCGGGCGATCCCAATTGGATTGGAAGTACCAGAGGCCGCCGTATTCCGTGGGTCCGTTGACGTGGATCGAAGTCGGCTCCGTCCAGTTTGTACCGTTCAAGAATCGAAGCCGACTGACGTAATTGCGAATCGTCGAAACGCTGCCGGTGTATCCGCCGACGTGAGTATCCAAGTCGAAATCCTCCATGCCGATCGGATTGGGCAACCGCTGCCTTTGGCGCGAGAAAAGAACTTCAACCGCGGAACCGTCGGCAAGGCGAAACCGGGTCGGCATATACGGAAACCGGCCTGGGTAACTGTACTCTGCAGAAGGTAATGCATACGGGCTGAACCGCAGCCATTCCTTCTGCACGCCGTTGCCGGTGTCAACTTCCATTCGAATCATGGCATAGGATTCACCGGCTTCGCGTTCGCGCTGATGCATCGGGACGACAAAAGGTTTGACCTCGGCGACGGCTTTTCTCCAAAGAGCATCGACCCGAAGTGCCAATCCCTGAGCGAGTTCCACGGGTGTTCCGATTTCGATTTCCCGACCAAGCAATCGGCCTTGCGGGCCATTGACAGCCAGGAATAGTCCGGTGGGATGAGCGGCCAAAATGACTGGAGCGGACAGAGGCTGATAGGTCATGACGATTCGAGGATCGACCGGTCGAACCACTCCGCCCATGGAATGGGGATCGGCATTGCCACCGGGAATATCCCGCGTCATGTCGGGATTATCAGCTACCATCCGAGTGAAGGAACCATCAGGACCCCGGACTTCGACCATCACGACGGAGACGGGTTTTTTACCACCCGGCAACGGGAGATCGTCCACGACATTGACGATTCGGTAGGAATAGTCGGTCTTTTCAATCGGGGTAAGTGGTCCGTCGCGGCCTACTACGCTTTCCGCAGTCAATGGAATGGCTAACGGGGCTTCGAGTTGAGGTGTCGAAATGGCGAGCATCGCACGCGCGTCGGTCGGCAACGCGTTGACGAGTGACGCATCGTCAAGCCACAAGAACTGAACCATTCCGCTATCGGCTTTGTTACGTGTCGGATCGAAAGCGATGAGTTCATAGGAATGATCGCCGTCTTGTTTAGTGAGCGCAGTCAGTTGCACCACGGGATTCCATTGCGCGGCTTCATCACGCCATTGGAGTCGCGGAAGGGCGTGGCGAAGGTACCCGGTGACGTGGACGGAAACGTTGGACAAGGGGTCCTTGGAATCGAGGGGTTTCGCCTCCAGATCGATGGGTCGAACGGTCAAAGGTTCATGCGGATCATGGAGCACGAGGTCGCGCGAAGCGATTCGATCATGGTATCGCGGCAGTCCTTGAATGGGACGCTCAATCCAGTCTGTTTCACCGATCCGGCGCGAAAACAGAGCCCACGTGTTCTGGACATGAAAATATTCTTGGGGGGCCAGCTCCAACCTGAGTTGCAATTTCTCGTCGACCAGTTTTCGTCCAAGTGCTTTTATCGCCCGGCCTTTACCAGGCAGTACATCTTCGGTGTATTGCGGATACCCGGCTAAAAGTTGTCGAACAAACGGCTGACCGGTTGGAGGCGTCACCAGTACATTGACCGCGTAGGCCGATTTCCCCTTGTCTTCCTCCGAAAGGATCGGCCATTGAGAGTTCGTGCTTTGAATGGCAAACCGCCAGACATCCGGTCCGACCACGACGTTGGTTTCAGTCTGGGGAATAACCACTAAGGTTCGAGGTCGGTCCAACCCCGGCAGTTCAATCGTCACCTGACGGCGAAAGACCGGTGCATCACCCTCCACTTTGGTGGTGAAATAATAAAAGCTACCCGCAACGAGCAAGATGATGCCGGTATGAATTGTCCAGACGCCGGCATTGACCAAGCGGAATGGAATTCGACGAATGGTCACGGTCGTCAAGGTAAGGGAGAACAGAACCACCAACACCTGAAACGGCCACCAGTGGTACCATTCGTATTCCGTAAGCTCGATCCACGGGAGTTGGCGAATTTGCGGGACCGCGCTGCCGATGGAACAGTAAACAAAAAGGAGTGATAACAAAGCGATCCCCAGCCATATGCTGCTGAAGAGATTCAAAGTCCAACCAAATGGAGATCGTTTTCGTTGTGCGGGGTTTCTTGAAAGGTCCGCGTTTATTGAAAGTTCCATGTCAGTTCCAAAGTTTGGCCTGCGCGTGAAGGGGTCCAATCACGCGAGATCGGTTTTTTCACGATACGCAAGATTCCGCCCGAAGTCATCCTAGGGCCTTTCCCCAGGAGGGACAACTGAGTCCCTCACTTTGATGCTAGCAAATCATGTGCCAAATGATCGCCACAAACACTTTTCCGTAGGGAAATGAGGTTAAGTTTGTTGAACCACAGCAGAAAGCAGGAACGAGAGCTGTTCCAAGTGCACACCGATATCGACGGACGATACCGCAACAGAAGGGTCGACTTGAAGGGTCACTGGAGCAAAGTTCAAGATTCCGCGAATGCCGGCCTTGACCATGTCGGTAGCGGCGATCTGGGCCGATGAAGCCGGAACCGCCAAGATTCCCAATCGTACCGCTCCAACGCGGACCACCTCTGCCATTTCGGAAATGGGTTGAATCACGATTCCTTCGTTTGTCGGCACTCGCTGCCCGATCTTCTCTCCATCGGTGTCGAAGGCGGCCATCACCTCGAAACCGTGCTTATTAAGACCGCGAAACGCAATGAGTGCCCGGCCTAGATTACCGGCGCCGACAACAATGATCTTGGATGACTTATCCGTTCCGAGGATTCGTCGAAGTCGTTGAATCAACTCCTGCGCCCGATACCCGACCCCGGGTTGGCCAAACTGACCAAAATAGGCCAAGTCCCTTCGAACTTGGGCGTCGGACAATTGGAGCGTTTCTCCCAATTGCTTACTGGAGACGGTCAATCGTCCGCTTGCCTGAAAGATTTCCAGTTGCCGGAGGTAAAGGCTTAGTCGCCGGACTGTCGCCGAAGGGATATTCTCCGTCTTGTTCACACGTGGTTTCCGATTCCTTCATTGCGTAGCGACGAATAGGGCGGAGGGAGCACTTTCCCTTATACTCTCTTTTGAGGCGGTGGACAAGCGGCTAGCGATTGGGGTCGAGGCGTAACTTGACACACTAAACGATCGCTCGTTAGCCTCTGGCCCGTCGACACGAGTTTGCTTGGGCAACGTCGGGCGCGGCGTTGCCTCACCAGGAGAAACGGAATGCAGTTGGGTGTTAAGGGTCGGTTGGCAATAGAAATCGTACTCGTCAGCCTCATTATTCCTTCTGCCTTCGCGCAGCCCGAAGATGCGACGATCGACACCATACGAGACCTCCAGACCATCAGCCAAACCGATCAAGGCCGCATCCGCGAGTGGGTCCAGAAGCAAGTGGAGCAAAACTTGGCTCAACCTGCGGGGTCGGGTTCCGCGACCTTCACCCAGTTTCGTTCACGATTGCAGTCGCAATATACGAATTCGAAAAACTCTCCCGCCTTTCGAAGTCAACTCGCCGCTCAAACCGCAGTCGTGGTTGCCGCGGAATTGGTCAAGCCAAATATCAAACCCGCTCCCGCCGAGGCGATGGCCCGGGTTCTGTTGGACATGAATGGGATCGATACATTTCCTGGGTTGTTGGCGGGATTGAAATGCTCGATTCCTGCGGCTCGATACCTCTGTTTGCGTGGACTGACCCTCCAAAAAGAAAACATCGCCAAGGATAAACAGAAGCTGACCGACGCGGTTGTCGCCATTCAAACCGCCGGCGTGAATGAAGATAGTCCCATCATTTTGTCGCAGACCTATCGCGCTTTGGCCTATTCCACTCAGGTGGCTGATGTACTTCCGGCCTACCTCGCGCTGTTCGATCACCGGTTGAGTCTGCGCCGTGAACGGAACCAACGCGTCGCCGGTGCGGAACTCGACGCCTTTGAGTTTTTTCGTACTCCCGGAGTCGCCAATGCCCTGAGCGCAGAGCAAAAGGCGCAACTCGCACAGCGCGTTGCGGTCTTTCTTCGGCTGGATGCCGAGCGGTACAGTCGTTCCGCCGTGGAACGTAAGACCGATGGAACCATATCCGGGGAATTGGAATCTGAAGAAGTCGTTGGAATGGAGCGGTCCATGGAGGCAGCCGAAACCGTGCTCATTAGTTTGGGTGCTGGAAAAACTGCGGGGATTGCCGACGAACTGGGCAAGGGTGGTCACGCGCGGCGGGCGGAAGTCCTTGCCCAGGCCCATAAATGGGTGGGCAACTCGACCACGAAAGAGCAGGGGATTCTCAACGCGGCTCCTTGGAATGTCCCGATAGGCGCGCCATAGCAAACAGCAATCTGAATGGTGGCCCAAGAATCGGTCATGGGGTCGCAACCGCCGTATACATAAGGAAATCGGGAGGTATGGTCCAGCGATTCTTGCTAGGCTGTGCCGCGTTTCTCGTCGCCGTGGTCAGCCTTTATTCCGCGACAACCCGTGAACCGCGGGCCGATTTTACCTACGTCAACCTCTCCGATATTCATACCCTCGACCCTGCAAGAATGAGTTGGACGCCGGATTTCCGCGTCGCGTTAAACCTATGGGAAGGATTGACCACCTGGCATCCGGAAACGCTTGAACCCGTATCTGCGGCGGCGATCGGGCCACCGGCGGTTTCCAACGACGGTTTGATCCACACTTTTACTCTTCGAACCGATGCCCGTTGGTCGAATGGCGACCCGGTCTCCGCTTGGGATTTCGTTCGTGGTTGGCGTCGTGGTCTGGAACCGGGGACGGCCACGGATTACGTTTTCCTGTTCACCGACCATTTCGAAGGTGTCGCCGAATATGTGGATTGGCGACGCCGCGGCGCGAAGATCTTGACCGCACTTTCTCGGCTCTCGGAGGGTTGGGCGATTGAGGAAGACCAAGCCCACGCGCTGAGGGTTAAACCGTTCACCGACTGGATTCACGCAGCAGGGTTGGAACTAAACCTGAATTCCGCTGGAAAGTACGGGTCCGCACAGTCCCATCCTTGGGCTGCCATTCATCGCCGCGCTCATCAAGAGCATGCGGCCGAAATGGACAAACAATTCTCTCAAGTTGGTTTCGTCGCACTCGACGATCAGTCCTTTCAAGTTCGACTCAAGGGGCCTTGCCCTTACCTTCTCGATCTTTTGGCATTGCCCATGTTTCTTCCTTGCCATTCGAGCATCGAGAATTTGCGCGAATCATGGAACGATTCGCCCATCACGCGCGAAGGCCTTTTTCTGGTTGATCCGCAATGGACCAAACCGGACTGTCGAACGAATGGCTATCCCGGATTGGTGAGCAACGGTCCCTATCGCTTGCAGGATTGGACCTTCAAGCGCCGCGCCAGGCTCGCCGTAAACCCGCATCATCGAAACGCGAGTCGGATCACCTGTCGAACGGTGGATATGGTCGTTTACGACAACGCCAACACCGCCTTGATGGCCTATGAAGCGGGACACGTGGATCTGCTCCCCGACTTGAGTGTGCCCTACGACCATGAGCTCGCCCGGTTGTCGATGACTGGCGCGAGACCAGATTTTCACCTGTGCCACGTTCTCGCCACCTATTTTTTGAATTTTAATTGCGCGAGCGATTCACACGCCGGTCATCCCAACCCATTTCTCGACGTTCGTGTTCGAAAAGCATTTGCCTTGGCCGTGGACAAAGAAGCGTTGGTTAACCAAGTTCGTGGTCGCGGAGATCGGGTGGCCACATCCTTGGTGCCCCAAGGCGGATTTCCGGGGTATTCTCCGCCTTTGGCTTCGCCGCATGATTTCGATGCGGCGCGGCGTTTGCTGGCCGAAGCCGGTTTTCCGGACGGGATCGGGCTTCCACCCATCGAGTTTTTGGTGACCCACAGCGACGGCCGAGTGTGCCAATCACTGGCACACATGTGGCAGCAACAATTGAACGTACGCGTTGAGTTGGTGAGCAAGGAAACCAAGACCTTCGCCGAAGATAAAGCCGATCGTCGTTTCTTGATTGCTCGCGGCAATTGGTACGCCGACTATCTTGATCCGACCACGTTTCTCGATCTTCTCGTGACCAACAACGGCAACAACGACAGCGGGTATAGCAGCGATCTCTACGACGGTTTGCTCCACGAGGCACGACAAACGAAAGACGCCGATCGCCGTCGCGAACTTCTGGCTCTCGCCGAGACACGGATCATCCGTGATGACTTTCCGATTCTCCCGTTGTTCCACTTTGCCGAACCGATTGCGATCAAGCCTTACGTCCAGGGGTTAATCCCCAACCCCCGACTTTGGTTTCCGTTCCAATTCGCGCGGGTGGAGCGATGATCGCCCGAATTATCCGGCGGTTGATCCTCGGCCTGTTCACCATCCTGGCCGTGTATGCCGTGACATTTCTTCTGGTTATTTCGATCCCCGGAAATCCGCTGCAACAGTCCGAGCGAAGTCTTCCACGCGAGGTGGAGCAAGCCCTTCGCGCACGATACGACATGGACAACAACTGGCGATACTTCACTCAATTCCTGACAGGAGCGATTCAGTTGGATTTCGGGCCCAGTTTCACCTACAACGATTGGACCTGCACGCAAATTGTCGCTTCCGCGTTGCCCGTATCGTTGCTCTTGGGGACTCTTGCGATGCTGTTGGCCGTCGGGATCGGCGTTCCACTGGGTGCACTCTCCGCCGCGTATCGATACGGTTGGCTGGATTCGATCGTGACCACCATCGTCCTTCTCATCGTATCGCTGCCCACCTTCGTTGTCGGATCGGTTTTCCTACTTCTATTCGCCGTGAAATGGAATTGGTGTCCCATAGGCGGGTGGGGATCGCTCTCGCATCTTCCTCTACCCGCACTTACGCTTTCCCTGCCGTTCTTGGCCGCCATTATTCGACTCACCCGCGCGAGTATGTTGGACGTTTTCGGCAGCGACTACATTCGCACCGCCGTGGCGAAAGGTCTGCGTCCTTCGACTGTTATCTGGAAACACGCCATGAAACCGGCATTTCTGCCCGTGTTGAGCTATTTGGGGCCCGCGACGGCGCAAGCGCTAACCGGTTCATTCGTTGTGGAGAAAGTCTTCGGGGTCCCCGGACTGGGACAACATTTCGTCAACGCCGCCCTAAACCGCGACGCCGGGTTGGTGCTCGGGACGACGTTGGTGTTTTCCACGATCCTGGTGACGTTGAATCTTCTGGTGGACGTGTGGTACGCGTGGCTCGACCCTCGTATAGCGGGGGCGGTTTGATGTCCGAAGGGAATTCGACCACGCGGAACATCGGCGGGGCATTCGCCCGCTTTCGCCGACATCGCTTGGCTTGCCTAGGCACGCTCATTCTTCTTGCATTGATTTCCTGGAGTTTGATCACTCTTCCGTTGTCGTTGCGTTGGTACAATGTTCAATCTCTGGGTGACGCCATCCGACACTCGCCGTCGATCTCTCCCGTCGTGGGATATAAACCATACGATCACTCATACCATGATACAGCTCCCTCCGGAAT
>JBBTCX010000283.1:0-1776 GCA_038043045.1 Planctomycetota bacterium
TCCCTATTTTAACATTTTCGCGCCGGCCGAACCGCAGACGGCTGAAGAGTTACCAGGAAGGAATAAACGACGGCGGCGGCAATCGCGACGGTGATCCTGATATACTGATCAACAATTCGACCGCACCTTTAGGTCCATTTTGGACGGCGCCCGGTTACAGTGAGACTGTCGCGTACGGTGGAACCGCTTCCTCCGGTGAACGTCCGACGATGGCCTATCGAGCGCCCATGACAGACTGGTTTCAATATTTCACCCTCGAGGAGCAGACGATCGCCCATGAAATCGGCCACTCCACGGGGAATCTTGGCGATGCGACATCTCATCACGCAGAAGGCGGATTAATGGGTGAAGAGATCGGAGAGACCGATACAGATTTTACGGGACTCACGCTAAAGCGATTTCGGGAGACAATAAAATGGTAGGCATGTTTACGAAAAAAACTTCGCGGAAGAGCTTCGTTCCTAGCTCCAAACTCCGAACTGCGCTTCTCAACCTGTTGGGGTATTCATTCTTGCCCCTGAATGCATATTCCGTCGAGCCCACGAAGCCATCCACGCGCATCGATTTTTCTGTTGAATTGGCCGACAATGACGAAGTCCATATCAACCCGTGCGAACCGCTGTATCTTCTTTTTGACGTTTCGGCGAAAGGTGATCCGAACTTGGAAGATATCAGAACACAAATCATCAAGGACGTCGCCGTCGATGATCGACAGTTCTTCGAACGTGGCGCCCCTTCCCGAATCATGTCCGTGGATGTGATTCGCCATGATGAATCCTTGATCGGATTCGTCTTCCTGTTTTGGAACGGCTCATTTGCATTCGAGCAACCCGGTATTCATCGCGTCCGCTTGCATCCCGACCTCGAAGTCACGGTCATCGTCGACGAGCCGAATCATCGCGACGCGGAAGTGCTGACTCTCCTGATGCAGATTAAGGACAGTTACCGTCTACTGGTCATGAACCCGATGACCCGCCACGATGAAAAATCGCTCGAAACCATGGCCGGAATCATTAAAGATTATCCTGGCAGTACATACACGCCCTGGCTCGGATTGGGTCTTGGGACCATTAAGCTTCTGACGTTGTCGAAAACGTCAACGAAAGACGACGAGGCGTATCATCTAGAGCGCGTGCGAATAGCAAGAAAATACTTTGAGCCCTATTGCCTGGGAGATATACAGTCGCCGATTCATGCTGCCGGTGCCCTTCAATTGGCGTTGGAGATTGCGCATGCCGAGAAACTAATTTCACGCAACGGCGGAGCCATCGACTTAACGAAACTTGCCAGCGCCCGTCGGGCTTTGCAAGCGGTCGCGGACTCCCGACCGTTCTCGCTCGCCCATGCTCACGAAGCTCAAATGTCCCTTGGCGATCTGGACGCGCTGGAACGAAGCGAAAACAAGACACCGTAATACTGCCCGCAATTCTTGACGTGGATGATCCGTTTGATCAGAACAACAGCACCTTACCCAGTGTGGATTTGATCGACGCGGACGCCTCCGGACCGGACAACCGACCAAGCGGCGAAGCGCCTTGGTCGACCAGCGCTGTTACCGACGCCACCGGTCAAGCCAAAGTGACATTTACCGTTTCGATGCAACCGGGGAATAATTATCGCACCGGTGCATCCGTAATCCAGGGAGCGTTGAATCAGAATACAGAGTTTGCGGGGGTGCCCGTTAGTCCGCAGGAACATGCCGACGAGCTTAACGCACTAAGTACTCAAACTGACCGATTTTTGTCATGAGCGCGGATAGGGCAACAAAAAAGCGGT
>JBBTCX010000284.1:0-31272 GCA_038043045.1 Planctomycetota bacterium
CGAACCAGAGTTACCGGAATCGTCGCAGCGAGAGCGAAGTTTGATCGACCGGATTTGGGAGATATATGGGAAGTTTACCGCATATCAACTTTCGGCATTGTCTCACGAACTAGACAGCCCGTGGGACATTACCCGCAAGCAAGGTAAGGCCATAATCCCCAACGAGGTCATTTTTGAGCACTTCAAACGACTTGCCACAAAGGCCGACTGAACTCGGCGAAATCAAACGTCCTCTCACTCCTGCGTCTATAGCGGCTGATTTGGAGGGGCGGAAGGAAGAAAAGTATCTTTCGGATCCAGCCCTTAATGCGGCGAAAGGTGTCAGCACGCTGGACCCGGTGGGGCTTTCGCACTATCACTATGAAAGATTCACTTCGTTTCTAAAGGATCAATTGATCAAGTTCGAGCGCGAGAACCGAAGGCTCCGCGACACTGATCTTGCAAAATGGTTCCATTTGCTTGGCGGTTTCTTTATGGCCGGTGGGGTTATTGGGGCTCGCTGGTATCCAGAATACAAGGCGCTGGAGTTGGCCGGGTTTATTTCTGGCGCATTCGTACAAGTCTTGGCATTGGCACTTCCTTGGCTTAAGGCGAAATACTCAAACTGAGTCGCTTGTCCCCGGTCGGAGTAGAGCGATGGAGGCGGTGAAGCCGTGGATGAAGTTTTTGCGGCCTATGGGGCCGAATTCGCCGCCGCAAAAGAACCCGGCGACGGGGATGTTGCCCAGCACCTCGCGGAGTACGGAGACGTCGTGGTTGGGGGTTGGCCACATTCGCGTGCCTCGGCCATTGCAGCCAAATAGAAGAGCGCCGGTGACGCCTTTGTCGGCGTGGGGTTTCAATAGGGCGTGCAAATCTTCATCGGCGGAGGCGGCGTCGCGGACGTGGAATTGGACAGTGGAGCCTACGCGGGCGTGACCGGCGATGCCGATTGCCCCGCTCTTGCGATCCGCTCCGATGATGTTGTGAATCAAAAAATCGCCGCGCTGAAAGCGGTCTTTGTATTCATCGATCGCTCGGCCTAGGAATAGGGCTTGGCGGGCGAGAGATTCATCATCTTCCGATAGGCCGGAGAGAACGGATTGCAGTTGTTCGAGGGCGGCTTTTCCGCCGAGTTCGCGGACGAGATTCTGTTCGCCTCGGGTGACAACAAAGGGTTTTCCGATCGGGCGACAGCCCTGGGAGACGACGGTGTCGATTTCGAGATTGCCGGTCAGTGCGATTCCGACGATTCCTTCGTGCACGATTTCATCGCGTAGAATCAGGCGGTTTTCGCCGGGGGAGGTTGCGGCGCTGGCGATTCCGCCGACCAGGGGCGCGCCGGGGAACCACGTGTTCATGCTTTCCAGAAACGCATGAATGTCCGCTCGAAACGGGTCGGCAAAGAGGATGAATTTCGGTTGACTTTCCGGAGCTACCGCAACGATGCGTTCCCAATCCAAGGCGGATTCCGCGGACTCAATATGATTCTGGAGGACATGGAACGGTCGGATGTCGACTCCCGGTAGCGAAGCCACCAGCAAAGACATGGAAGGAATGCGCTCGAGCTCAAGATTCATTCCAATGGTCCCTTCCGCCGTGCAACCGGTGACGAGGGCGTTGGGGAAGGAAGAATGGAGAGACTCCAGAATGGCCGGGAGTTCGCCGTCGTAATGGGCCGTCAAAAAAAGCAGAGCAAGATCGACGGCGCCGGGGGTGATGGGCGGTGAAAGGGTACTTAGTAATTCACCCACGGCCGTGGAAGCATCGGGGTTTTGTGAAATAGCCGAAGCGATGCGCATAAGTCTCCTCCGGTGGTTTGGATAGCCACTTAGGTGAATGTTACCGATCCGGGGTAGTCCGACAACGGGCGCGGCGTTTGCTGGTTCCGTTGACCTTGAAGCGGTAATGTAGATTCGCGTGAACAACGCGGACAAGAAGCGGACTCCAATGGAATTGAAGTGAAGCCGGAACAATGTCAATTGAAAATGGATCGAGTGTGTCGGAAGATCAAGCCAGGCTGCGATACTGGTCCATTGAAGTGTTTCCTGCCGGTGAGGCGGTGGATGGACACGGAAATGAGATGCTGGCGGATATTCGCCGAACGGGCGTCACTGGAGTTTTTCAGGTTTGTTCTAGTCGGGTTTACATGCTCGAAGGCGGGCTTCGGGAGCGAGATGTTCGCGGGTTGGGTGGGGATTTGTTGGCGGATCCGGTTTCGGAGCGTTGGCGAGTGTTTCGGGGTTTGGCGGAACGTGAGATTGAGGGGCCGTCGGTGGAGGTGCATCCGCTGCCGGGGGTGATGAGCCCGGTGGCGCAAAGCACGCTGTCAGCGGTTCGGCGCTGGTTGCGTTTTCGAGGGTCGCCGGAAAGCCACATCGGCGCAGTGAAAGTTGCGCGGAGATACCGGATTCAGGGCGCGGCTGGCGCAGAGGAACTGGAGCGGATAGCCGGCAAAGTTCTTGCCAACGTCTGTATCGAACAGGGATACGTTCAGGGGTTGGGGCGAAACGACTCTTTGCCAACGACGCTGCCCGTTCCGCCGCAGAGGCCGTTTTGTGTCAGGCACGTGTCACTCTCCACTTTGGATGAGGACGGTCTACGTCGATTGTCTCGCGAGGGACATTTGTTTCTTTCGTTGGAGGAGATGGAGGCGATACGCAATCACTATCGCGCATTGAAGCGCGATCCGACGGATTTGGAATTGGAGACGTTTGCGCAGACGTGGTCCGAGCATTGCGTGCACAAAACGCTGAAGAGCGCGATGGTGTATCGGGGCGACGATTTTGGGCGATCGGGGCGGGTGGAAGTTCGATTTGAGAATTTGCTGAAGGACACGATCGTCGCGGCCACCCAAGAATTGAATCGGGCATGGTGTCTTTCGGTGTTTGTGGATAACGCGGGGGTCATCGCATTTGATGATGAGTTTGGCGTGGCGTTCAAAGTGGAGACGCACAATCATCCCTCGGCGATTGAGCCGTATGGGGGGGCGGCTACGGGAGTCGGCGGGTGCATCCGCGACGTCATGGGTTGTGGATTGGGTGCGAAGCCGATTGCCTCGACGGATGTTTTTTGTTTGGCGCCGCCGGAGTTTGATTCGCGGCGGATCCCTCATGACGTGCTGCATCCGCGAAGAGTGTTGAAGGGAGTTGTCGGCGGGGTTCGGGATTATGGGAATCGCATGGGAATTCCGACGGTCAATGGAGCCATTTATTTTGATGAGCGGTATTTGGCCAACCCGTTGGTTTTTTGTGGGTGCGTGGGGTTGATTCCGAGGAAGTTTGTTTCCAAGCAGGTTCATGCGGGAGATCGAATTGTCGTGGCCGGCGGGCGGACGGGTCGAGATGGGTTGCACGGGGCGACGTTTTCATCGGCGGAGTTGACCAGTTCGCACGCGGATGAGTTTGCGCACGCGGTGCAAATCGGCAACGCCATCGAAGAGAAGAAGTTGCTCGATGCGCTGTTGCGGGCGCGTGATGATGAAGGCGGCTGTCTTTTCTCCTCGGTGACAGATTGCGGAGCCGGGGGGCTGAGCAGCGCGATCGGGGAGATGGCCGAGAAAATCGGGGCGATGGTGGAACTGGAGAAGGTGCCGCTCAAATACAGCGGACTTCGCTACGATGAGATTTGGATATCTGAAGCGCAAGAGCGAATGGTGTTTGCGGTTGCGCCCGGCCGACTTCAGAGGTTCTTAGAACTATTTGAAGCCGAGGAAGTCGAGACGGCGGTATTGGGAACGTTCACGGGCGATGGGGTTTTAGAGATTCGATTTCAAGGGCAAGTCGTTGGGAAAATGGACGTGGAGTTTCTGCACGGCGGGCGACCTCGGCGGGAGTTGCAGGCCACGTGGAATGCCAAGACGTGGCACGCCGAGCAAAAAATTCGAACCCGCGACAACAACGGCGCCGCCAGGGACGGAGATTTGGCGGCGAGGCTGTTGGAGGCGATGGCAGATTTGAACGTTGCGTCCAAGGAGTGGGCCATTCGTCAGTATGACCACGAGGTGCAGAGTCGCAGCGTCATCAAGCCGATTGTGGGACCGGGAGCCGGGCCTGGAGATGCGGCGGTTCTTCGGCCACGGTTGGATAGTTACCGTGGAATCGCGGTGGGATGCGGCCTGTGTCCGTCGAAGGCGGACGACGATCCATATTGGATGGCCATTGAGGCGGTGGATGAGGCGCTTCGCAATGTGACCTGCGTCGGCGGCGATCCCGATCACACGGCGATTCTGGATAATTTTTGCTGGCCTAAGGTGGATACGGCCGAATCGTTGGGCGCGCTTGTGCGGGCGTGTCGTGGAGCGGCGGATGCGGCGGTGGCGTATGGACTGCCGTTTATATCGGGAAAAGACTCCCTGAATAATGAGTTTGTGATGGATGAGGCGGAGGCGGCGCGGACGGGATTGCCGCAGCAACTGGCCATTCCGCCGACGCTGTTGATTAGTGCGATCAGCGTGTTGTCGGATGTGCGTCGCTGTGTTTCGATGGATTTGAAAGAGGCGGGAAATGTGATTGTTCTGGCGAGTGCGCCGGTGCGAGAGGCGGGATTGTTGACGGCGAATGCGATGCACCGGCGGGTGGCGGAGTTGATTGCGTCGGGAAAGGTGCGGTCGGCGCACGACGTCAGCGATGGAGGGTTGGCCGTTGCTGTTGCGGAGATGTGCATCGCAGGAGAGATTGGGGCGAGCATTTTAGTGGACCCAGTGATGTACACGTGGGATTTGTTCGAAAACGCACCGACGACCTACGTTCTCGAAATGGATTCTGTGGCGGCGAAGGAAGTCGGGTGGCCGATCATCGGGCGCGCGGAGGAAGATCGGCGGTTTCGAGTCTGGCATCCGACGGCAGGCAAAGCCGATGTTGCCGTGGATGATCTGGCGGCGGCGTGGCGGCGGCCGCTTGGTGCGCCGGCGGGAACTTGATCATGGGCAACGTGCGCGTGCTGGTTCTTCGGGCGGCGGGAATTAATTGCGAAGAAGAGATTGTGCACGGGTGGTGTTTGGCCGGAGCCGAGGCGACGCTGTTGCATGTAACGAAGCTTGCCGAAAAGCCGGCGCTGCTCAACGACTATCAGATTTTGACGATTCCGGGCGGGTTTAGTTACGGAGACGATATCGCGGCGGGGACGATTTTGGCGCAGCGACTGACGCTGGAATTGGAGGATTCCATTCGACAATTCGTGGATCGCGGAGGTGGCGTGCTTGGGGTTTGTAACGGGTTTCAAGTTTTGGTGAAGGCGGGTTTGCTTCCGGGCGGAAAATGGGATCGCGATCGGGTTACGATTACGCACAACGACTCCGCGAAGTTTGAGGCCCGATGGGTTCGTTTAAGAGTTTGTACGGCGCGATGCGCATTTCTTCGCAATGGAGAAATCTTGGAAATGCCCGTTGAGCACGGGGAGGGAAAAGTCATGACCGCCGGCGAAGGGACGGCGGCGGCGCTCGATTCCCAAGGGCGGATTGCTTTGCGGTATGTTGATGCCAACGGTTGGCACGGTCAATATCCGGCCAATCCGAATGGAAGCGTCGACGGCATCGCGGGCTTGTGCGACGCGACGGGTCGGGTCTTCGGGTTGATGCCCCATCCGGATCGACACCTGGATCATACTCAACATCCCCTTTGGACGCGGCGAAGACTCAAGCCCAAGGAGCCGCCGGATGGACTCAAAGTTTTTATCCAGGCCGTGGAGTATTGGCGGAGGGGATAGCGAACTCGTTTTTCCGGCTAATCCAATTCCCGTCCGTCCGGTAGGTACGAGGAGATAAGAATGCCGTGGCGATCGAATCGAATTTGGACGGCGCCGATGTCGGCGGTGTTGTAGAGGGGAATGCCGTTCAGGGCGTCCGTTAGTGCGGCGGGGCTGTCTTGCGATCGGACGGAGCTGGATTGAATCGCGGCATGGGGGCAGACGGCGCGCACAAAATCGCGGGTGGTCGCAATCGCGCTGCCATGATGGGGCAGCAGGAGTACATCGGCGTACAAGTCGACCGATTCAAGCAGTTTTCGTTGGGCGAATTCCTCGATATCCCCCGTTAAGAGAACGGACTTTCCCTCGTAGGATATCCGCAAAACGGTTGAAGTGTCATTGGATGGCACGTCGGAAGGTAGATCGGCGGGAGGCCAGAGAAGCTCAAACGTGACGCCGGCGAGGGTCCAGGTTGGAGTGGTGAAATCGAGTCGCGCAATGGGCTGTCCGCGGTTTTCCAGCCATGCCAGCAAGGCGCGACTTGGGTGGTGCGTCGCGGCGATTGGGGCGAAGTGGGCGTTAAGGGCCACGGTTTCGGCGGGAATCTCCTCGAGCACGCTTGGTAGGCCGCTGAAATGGTCCACGTTCGGGTGACTGATGATGGCACTTCGGAGCGATGAGATGTTTCGGTGCCGAAGAAAGGGCAAGATCGCGGCGCGGCCGACGTCCCAACCGGCCGATCCGCCCGCGTCGTAAAGGAGGGCTTGTCCGTTGGGAAATTCGACGACGGTCGCGAAAGCGCGGCCGACTGATAGGACGGTGATCAATACCTGCGGTTCGCGCTTTTGAGGAACGAGCCAGAGAATCGTCGAGAAAAAAACGAACACGGCGGCGAGCCAATGCAGTCGGCGGTTCCACGCTGGGGGCGTGGAAGGGGTGGCGGAGGGCGGCGTCGGTTCGTCGGGCTCGGTAAATGGGTTTCGTCTGCTCCATCGATAGACAAACAAGAACAGGCCCGCGTAAAACAATTGAATTGCGGGAAGTGATGGTGCGGGCACGGCGGTGGATGCGCCAGGCAGATCGGCCAATAGAGTCACGAGAGAGTTGAGCCATTCCTCCGTTTTGACCAACAATGCGCCGATCAGCGCTCCTGCGGTTGGGGATGCGGCCGTGACGACGATCTTGACGATGCCGAGCCACGTGGCGAGACAAACGAGCGGAAAGACGAACAGAGTGCAAGCCGGGCCCCACATTTGTACGCGCTGAAAGAGGAAAGCGGTGATGGGCAGAGTGCTGATCCACGAGGCGAGGGCGACGGCAAATGCCCAGCCGGCCCAATTCTGCAAATGATAGCACCAGCGCCACAGGGCATGTGAACGGCAGAGGCCACGGGTACGAAGTCGCCGCAGGATTCGTCGATCGTCCTTTGCCATGGGGCGATGTCGGATTCGCGCGTCCGCCCAGTCTCGCGCGGCTGTCGCGGCGCGAACGAGTGATGGCGCGACATAGACCACGCCGATGACGGCTGCGAAGGAGAGTTGGAACCCGAGATCATAGAGGGTTCGAGGATCAATCAGCAGCAAGAACGAGGCGGCGATACATAGGGAGTTTGCGTGATTTGAGGATCGAGCAAAAAGGCGCGATGCGAGAAAGATGACCGCCATGAGTGTGGCGCGGAGAATCGGCGGCCTGGGTTCCGCGACAAGGCAATAGGCCACGATGGCGGCGATCAAAAAGATCGCCCGGCGCTTTCGTCCTAAGCGCAACCAGGTGGCCATGAGCCAGAGCGGCGAGAGCAGAATGGCCACGTTCGTTCCGCTGGCGGCTAGAAAATGGGCGCAACCCGACCGGATGAACACGTCGTTGAGTCGCCGATCCCGACCGGATCGTTGTCCGAGGACCAGCGCGGAAGCGAGGTCGGCTTCTTCGTCGGCGCCGGCGGCCAAGTCGTCGACGAGCAGGGATCGAGCTTTGACCCGCATCCAAGAGATGACTGTGCCGATCAGGGATAGATTGCCCGACTCCAAAATGCGAACGTCTTCGCGATGTTCGCAGTGAAGGGACGCCACGATTCCCTGTCGACGATGAAAGGCAGACCAATCGAAAGAGCCGGGATTTCGCGGCGGAAAGAGTGGATGCAAGCGACCGAAGAGCTCCACGCGATCCTGTTCATGGAGGTCCGTGCGAGGGTCAAGGAGCGTCACCCGCACGCGGCCGCTGACCGGAACCGGAGCCCCTTCGCCCTCAAGGGAAAGGGAATCTACGAGGAACGCCAGCCTCCCCGCCTGAGCGTTTCGCGGCGAGAACATTGTGCCCGAAGAAGTGACAAGGCGCGGCACGGATGAAATGGTGCCCTGGAGGCGCACGATTCGACCGGAGGCCGCCGAGTACCGACCAATATCATTTGGCGAAGAGGGGCGAGCAACG
This sequence comes from Planctomycetota bacterium, assembly GCA_038043045.1. GTDB lineage: Bacteria > Planctomycetota > Phycisphaerae > UBA1845 > UBA1845 > JBBTCX01. The sequence goes on from JBBTCX010000284.1 coordinate 8,092, forward strand.
GCCAAGTGCGACAGCCCCCCCAGGGACCAGGCCGCTAGGAAAACGACGACCGTTGCGGCGCGTAATCGAACCCGTGGCCAAGCCGCCGCAATCGCGACGACACCCAATCCCAATAAGTAGGTCCATTGCCGTTGGGGTAAGCGTTCATCGAAGAGGATTCCGAGAATCAACCCAATCGCCACAGGAAGCCACGGCGCGCCGTGGGGCCACCAACGCGCGTGGGTCGCGACGGCGATGGCGTGGCCGGAATCCGCGCCGCAAAGAGTTGGCGTATCGGGGTTCGTCGTCACAAGGTTCATATTGTAGACGCCGGTTTTCGTGCGTCATGGCGGCGAAGGCACTTTTTCAAAGGATTCCCGATCGCGCCGCGAGTCGCTATCATCTACAGACATGAACAGAACCAAGTTCATCGGAGCACTGGCCGCCTGCGCATTGGGCGTGCCATCGATCGCAGGGGCGGCGATGGACCCCATGTTGGCGCAGAAAACGCGGGAGGCCATTCATCGCGGGCTGACGTATCTCGTAGCCTCGCAATCCTCCGATGGGGGCTGGCAGGCTTTCGAGAAGACCCATCCCGCGATTACGGCACTGGCGATCAATGCGCTGTCCGACGATCCGCGATTCGGGCCCAACCACCCCGCAGTTTCGCGCGCGATCGAATGTTTGCTTCGATTTGAACAAGCCGATGGCGGCATCTACGCCGAAGCCGACGGTCAGCCGAATTACCACACAAGTGTCGCACTCATGGCACTCGCGGCGTTAAAGGACCCGAAACACGCCGACCGCATCCGAAAAGCACAGGGCTTTCTCCGAAAAATTCAGTGGGACGACGGCGAAGGCTATGAAGCCTCCAGTCCGTGGTACGGCGGTCAGGGGTATGGAAAGCACAAGCGCCCCGACCTGTCCAATACCCAGATGATGGTGGAAGCTCTTCATGCCAGCGGGTTGGCCGAGGACGACCCCGCGTACAAGAAGGCCGCGACGTTCATTTCCCGGTGCCAGATGTTGTCAGCCACGAATGACCAGCCGTTTGCCGCCGGTCAAGGCGACGGCGGTTTCGTGTACACCCCGGCCAACGGCGGCGAGTCGATGGCTGGTACCGAAGTGGTCAACGATCGTCCGCGACTCCGCTCCTATGGTTCGATGACTTACGCGGGGTTTAAGAGTCTCCTCTACGCCAAGGTCGATCGTGGCGACCCGCGCATTCAAGCCGCCGTCGAATGGATTCGCCGCAATTACACGCTGGACCAAAACCCCAATATGCCGGGCGAGCAATCACGAGAGGGTTTGTATTATTATTACCACGTTTTTGCCCGGGCCATGCAAACCTGGGGCGAGGATATCTTTTCGGACGGCCAGGGTTTGCCCCACTCCTGGCGAAACGAATTGGCCGAGAAAGTGATTTCGCTTCAACGTGGGGATGGGAGCTGGGTGAACGAAAAAGATCGGTGGTTCGAAGGCAATCCGCACCTCGTGACCGCCTACGCAATTTTGGCACTGCAGGCCGCGTTGGAATCGGCCCCGTAATTTATGATTCTCCCTAACAGGAAACGGCAAGGAATTCATGGGTCCACCTTTTGAAAACATTGGCGCGTTTGACTCCGACGAATCACCGGATGAGTCGGTGCTGGAGGACGAGTCATCCTTGGGCGACGGTTCCTCTCGCGAACTGGTCGCCGATGAAGAATTCTCCGTCGCCGATCCAGGCGCGGCGAAGGACTCGATTGAGGGCCAACAGGTTGCCGAAGCGGATGATGCGACGGAAGGGGTTGCAAGAGAAATCACTGCCGCCGACAAACCGCGCGGCGATGGCGTTCGTGGCCTTTCCGCCGGCACGATCATGGGTGAACTACAGCGAATTGAAGATGAAGTCCGCCAACTCCTGGAGCGGATGGATCCCCGGCGAAAGCGGCGCTTCGGCGGAACAAGGCGTTGGTACGAATTGGAAGAAGACCTCATCCAGTGGCAATTCGGGGACCGCTTTGACGAATCGACGTTGCAACGCATCCGGCAGCTCATCGCTCAGCGCCATTATCTTTATCGCCAAATCAGCTTCCTAGCGGGCACCCGACCGACGTGGAACACCTGATGGCCTCGGGCGAGCCGATTCCCATTCCCGGAAACCAATCCGCGTCGCGGGTTCGAAGTCCAAGCGGCCCATCGCGATTCTTGACTGTCACCCAGGTGACCACGATGGTCAAACAGGCCCTCGAAAGCTCGTTGCCGCCCACGCTGTACGTCGTCGGAGAAATCAGCAATTTCAAGCGACATACGAGCGGCCACCTTTATTTCACGCTGAAAGATTCGTGGAGCGAACTGGCGTGTGTCATGTGGCGCAGCGCGGCCGCATTCTTGCCATTTAAACCGGAGGACGGGCTTGAGGTTATTGCAACGGGAGGGATCGAAGTTTTTGAACGGGCCGGGCGTTACCAACTTTACGCTCGGAAGCTCGAGCCGAAGGGAATCGGCGCTCTTGAGCTGGCCTTTCGCCAGCTTTATCAAAAGCTCTCCGCCGAAGGTCTTTTTGATCTGAAACGCAAGAAACCGATCCCGCGTTTTCCCGAACGAATCATGATTATCACCAGCCCGACCGGAGCCGCCGTGGCGGATATTTTCCACGCGATTCATCGCCGGTTTCCGTGCGTGGAGGTTCTTCTCTATCCGGTTTCCGTTCAAGGCAAAGGGGCCGCTGCGGAAATCGCCGAGGCGATTCGCAACGTGAATCATCGCGCAGGGTCACTGGGTGGCATTGATGTGATGATCGTCGGACGCGGCGGAGGATCGCTCGAAGACCTTTGGGCGTTTAACGAGGAAGGCGTTGCACGTGCGATCGCCGCAAGCCGCATTCCGATCATCAGCGCCGTCGGGCATGAAGTCGATGTGACGATTGCCGATCTCGTCGCCGATCTCCGCGCCGCCACCCCCACCGCCGCCGCGGAACTTGCGGTTCCGGTACTTCAGGACGTTCTTGCTTCGCTCGATCTTTTCCAAGCTCGCTTTCTTCGGACGGTGAATGCCCGCGCCGAAGTGTCAACCGCGCGGCTCGCGGGGCTGCTACAGAGAGGATTTTTCCGCGATCCAGCGGGTCTAATCCTTCGCTCCGAACAGTGGCTGGACGACGTGTACCATCGGGCGAATCGCGGGCTTCATTGCCGCGTTCACGAAGGTCGTCGCCGACTCGATTCCATCGCGCCTTCGATCGATCGTCTCGCTCCGCATGCCATCTTGAAGAATGCCCGCGAGCGACTTCGGGCCACGCTCGACCGCATGCACTGGGCGATGTGCAGCCGGACCGCAGACCAAGATCGGCGACTCGTTCGATCGGACGAACGGCTTCGAATTCTGCTTCCGAATGCAAAAACCGCCGCCGCAACGAGGCTCGACGCCCTCGCCGAAAAGATTCCCAATCTCTTACGGCACCGCCTCACCCTCCTGGCCGAACAGCTTCGAGGTCGACACGACCTTCTCAGCGCCCTCGGCTACAAGAGTATCCTCGGTCGCGGATTCTCCATCACCCGGCGCAAAAAAGACGGCCAAATCATCCGTTCAACCCACCAGATTCATGCCCTCGACCGCATAGAAACGGAGTTGCTTGAAGGCCGGTTCGAATCCGACATCGTCGCCCTTCATCAGCAGGAACTTTTTGAATAACATGTCGTGGCGTGCGTGGCGACCGGTTCGCCGGCGAGATTCATCCGAGACGACCATGAGCAAAAAGAAACCCAGCTTCGAGGAAGCCTTGAAACAACTAGAGCAGGTCGCCGAGCAGATCGAGCAAGGCAAGATCGGGCTCGAAGACTCCATCGCTAAATATGAAGAAGGCATGATCCTGGTCAAGCACTGCCGCGACATCCTCTCCAGGGCCGAGCACCGAATCCAACAACTTCAATCCGCGCCCGACGGCTCGCTCACCACCGCTCTCTTCGACATGCCGGAGGAGATGAGTCAACCCGAAGCGGGGTAGGCGACCCGATTTCGCTGCAAAGGCCGCGCTATTCGTTCGGCGGTTTTTGCTGCCGAGGTCTGAGTTGCAACAACTGAAGTCTGGCCTCGCGCAAGAGTTCTCCGCCAACGAAAATTTGGACGCGATATTCCCCCGGCGCTGGAAACGTCAGCCCATGAAACTGCAACGCCAGATTGGCGATCGCCCGCGGGTTTTTGAAATCCACCCCGCCGCGTCCCTCGACGATCGGCGGTCGGGCATCATCCGAATCCGCAATACGGATCGTCAATTCCGTCTTTCCATACCCTTCCGTCAGCGCGACGTATACACAGAGTTGGGCATGGGTCGCGGGAAACCCCGGCGAATGAATGGCCGTGAACATTCCGATGAGCGATTGCTTTCCCGTCAATCGATCGGTGATGATCTGATCGCAAACGATCATCGATAAAATGTCGGGTTTCGGTCGCTCCGTGGTGGCCATGAGGTTCCTTTCCAGGGGCATTCTACCCGAAGGATGTTTTTCGTGGGCGCTCTTTTCACGCGAGGCGTTCCCCGTGAAGGTGAGGCGGCATGCTACTTGTTTTTGATCAAGTACTCTACCACGGCCGGGTCGGCCAGGGTTGTAGTGTCGCCGACTTCTTCGGGTTTGCCTTCGGCGATTTTGCGAAGGATGCGGCGCATGATTTTTCCAGACCGCGTTTTGGGAAGCGAAGGAGCCCAGTGGATCACATCCGGTGCGGCGATCGCGCCGATCTCTTTTCGCACATGACCGACCAGTTCTTTTTTCAACGTGTCAGAGTAATCCCTTCCCGTTTTTAAGGTAACGTATGCATAAATGCCTTGACCCTTGATGTCGTGCGGAAATCCGACAACGGCCGCTTCGGCCACGGCCTGATGAGAGACTAATGCGCTTTCGACTTCGGCAGTACCGAGTCGATGTCCGGCGACGTTGATGACATCATCGATGCGTCCGGTGATCCAATAGTATCCGTCTTCGTCTCGTCGACAGCCGTCGCCGGTGAAATATAAACCCGGGCAACGGGTGAAATAGGTTTCCTTGAAGCGTTCGTGTTGACCGTAAACCGTTCGCATAATTCCAGGCCAAGGTTCTTCAAGGAATAACGCACCACTTCCGGCGCCTTCGATGCGTTTGTTGTGCTCGTCGAGAAGAACGGGTTTGACCCCGAAGTAGGGCAGAGTCGCGGAGCCGGGTTTGGTAGGAGTCGCGCCCGGTAGCGGCGTGATGAGGATGCCTCCGGTTTCGGTCTGCCACCAGGTGTCAACGATCGGGCACTTTTCTTTTCCGACGACACGGTGATACCACATCCAAGCTTCCGGGTTGATCGGTTCCCCGACGGTGCCGAGAAGGCGAAGGCTGGTCAGGTTGCGTTTGTTCACCGGGTCATCGCCTTCGCGCATGATGGCGCGGATGGCGGTCGGGGCCGTATAGAACGTATTGACTTTGTATTTATCCACGACATCCCAAAATCGGCCCGCGTCGGGATAGGTGGGAATGCCTTCGAACAGGATCGACGTCGCCCCGGCGCAGAGCGGCCCGTAGACGATGTACGAATGTCCCGTGACCCAGCCGATGTCGGCGGTGCACCAGAACATGTCGCCGTCGTGGTAATCGAAAACATGTCGAAACGTCGTCGCGGTGTACACCATGTACCCGCCGGTGGTATGGAGCACGCCTTTGGGTTTTCCGGTGGAGCCGGAGGTGTAAAGAATGAAAAGCGGATCTTCCGAGTCCATCCATTCCGGTTCGCAAGAAGCCGATGCGGGTTTCATCACGTCGTGCCACCAATGGTCACGACCCGATTTCATGGTGATCGGAGTGCGCTTGGCGCCGACCCGTTCGAAGACAATGCACGTTCGCACGTGGACGCCTCGCCCGGCGGCGAGGGTCATGGCTTGATCGGCGTTGGCTTTGAGAAAAACTTCCTTCGCTCCGCGAAAAGTGCCGTCGCTGGTGATCAGGACTTCGCACTGGGAGTCGACGATGCGGTCTCCAAGCGAATCGGGACTAAACCCCCCGAATACGACGGAGTGAACTGCGCCGATTCGCGCGCAGGCCAGCATGGCAATCGGCAATTCCACCACCATCGGCAGGTAGATCGAAACGCGATCCCCTTTCTTGACCCCGAAGGATTTGAGCACGTTGGCGAATTTGCAGACTTCCGTGTGCAGTTGGCGATAAGTCAGCCTCCCGTCTTCACCGGGTTCATTGCCTTCCCAAAGAAGAGCAATCTGTTCGCCACGCTTGTCCAGGTGCCGATCCAAGGCGTTGTAGGACACGTTGGTCTGTCCGCCGAGAAAATATTTCACGGAAATGGCGTTCTTGAAATCAAACTCGCGCACCGTGTGCCATTTCTTCTTCCAATAGAACTCCTCCGCAAGTTCGCCCCAGAACCCATCCGGGTCGGCAATGGAGCGTTGATACATTTGGCGATATTGGTCGAGGGACTTGACATACGCCTTGGAGGAAAAGTCCGCCGGGGGTGGAAAAGTATGGGTGTTGCTCATGGGTTCAAACTCAACAAAGGGCTGCCACTACCACTCGATCCGCGGTTACTCGTCCTGTATCTCAATCTTCACCGACTTCGGGCGGTTGGCTTCCGGTTTGGGGAGGGTGACTTCCAACACCCCGCCGTGAAATTTGGCCGACACGCGGGCGGAATCGACTTCCGCCGGAAGATCGACCGTTCGGCAAAACGCACCAAAGCGACGTTCGGCATGGACGGCCCTGGTCTGCTCGTTGATTTCGGTCGTCGGTTCCTTGCGGCCTCTAATGGTGACTGAATTCGCCGCGTGGCTGACGTCGATTTCATTGGGATGCACGCCGGGAACTTCGACGAAAAGCACAAATCGATCGGGGTATTCGTACAGGTCGAAGGCCGGCCCCCATTCTTGACCGTCGAACGGTCGAGTGGAGATTCCGCCGTGCCAGACGCGTTCCACCACGCGGTTCATTTCGTCCTGTAGTCGGTTGATGAAAAACTGTGGGTCGGGGATAGGCCAAGGAGCCATGAATCAAACTCCAGCGTAGTGAGCGTTCTCCTCGACGAACGTCGTCGAGACAGCTCCCTATTATAGAGGAAACTAGGGTTGATCGTCGACAGGTCGGACTTGGGAAACTTCGGTCGGGGCTTCTTGGATTCGGGCGAGCAAAAAAGCCACCTGCTCTTCGAGTTTGTTCAGACGGACTTTGATGTCCGCGAATTCGTCCGAATCCGCTGGCGTCGCCGCGCGTGGAACCGTCGGGGGTTCGATCCGCGGCGCGGGTGGCGTACCGGCTATGGACAAAAGCGGTTGAATTCCTTCCTGGCAAAAAAGGTGTCGGAATCGATTGGTCGACTTCCCGGGCTCGCGCGGAAGTTCCGCAACAAATCGGTGTTCGGGGGTCATCAGCCCCTGAAGGGTCACCATCACGGAATCGACATCTTGGAAGGGGGTCATTCGCGATGCGTGGGTTCGAAGCTCCCCCGCGGTTTGCCGCCCGCGAAGCATGAGCTCGGCCATGACGGCTTGCTCTCGCCGGTCCCATTTGAAAACGTCCAAAGCTTTATGTTCAAAGCGGTTGGAGCGAGCACCGGCGGAAGGCGGGGCTTGAACCACGAGGTGTTTGTGCTGCAAAGTCCGAAGAGCGGCGGATATATCGTACTCGCGGAGCTGAAGCACCGGGTCGCGATTTTGAAGTTGATTGGCCCCCGCCACCAGGGAATTGAGGGTAAGCGGATAACTGCCGGATTGCGATAGCGCTTTTTCAATGAGCACCCCGAGGATTCTGATTTCTATTTCCTGGAGTGTGATCTGCATGGCGCACCATCGCTTTTTGAAGTCCCGCCCCGACCGTTGAAGCCAAGGCGCCGTCCATTCCCTCGGCTCCGTGAGCGTAAGAGTCTCCGCGTGCACGGTCAATGGGGCGAAAGCGTGACGGATTACATGCCAGTACATAGGCCGATAGACTGCTTGCGTCTTCAGGGCCGAGAAGCGACACTGTTCGGCCTCATGGCCAGCCAATTTGATATGCTGTTTTTTCTTTTGCAAAATGGAGATCGTCCATGAAAGCGGATCCTGCGCAGACGGGGCAAGAGTCCCAAGCGGAACACCGGCCCTATGTCTCGCCCGAGACGATCATGCCCGAGCTGACCCTGTCGGCGGTGATCATGGGGGCCGTCCTGGGAATTATTTTCGGCGCGTCGTCATTGTACCTCGTGCTGAAGGTCGGAATGACCGTTTCGGCGTCGATCCCCATCGCCGTGCTTTCGATCACGCTCTTTCGAGCATTTAGCCCGCTGTTTGGTCGCAATGCCACGATTCTGGAAAACAACATCGTCCAGACGACCGGTTCAGCCGGCGAGTCGATCGCCTTCGGCGTCGGCGTCACCATGCCCGCGATCATGATTCTTGGATACAACCTGGAACTGACACGCGTCATGCTCGTGGCCTGTCTCGGCGGACTGCTCGGCATCTTGATGATGATCCCGCTTCGCCGGGCCTTCGTGGTGAAACAGCACGGAATACTGGCGTATCCCGAAGGGACGGCCTGCGCGGATGTGCTGATCGTGGGGGAGAAGGGGGGAACTTCGGCGAAGACGGTGTTTCTTGGTTTTGGCGTAGGTTTCGTATATTGGTTTCTGGCCGAGGGGTTCCACCTATTCAAGACGATTCCCCTAAAGGCGATGAACTTCTTTAAGGGCGCGACAGTATCTGCGGAGATCGCTCCGCACTTGGTCGGCGTCGGATATATCATCGGTACTCGGATATCGTGCATCATGGTCGGCGGCGGCGTGCTTGCCTCTTGGGTTTTGGCCCCGGCGATCGTGTTTTTCGGCAGCGGATTGGCCGACCCGCTTTTTCCGGGGACCAAACTCATTAAAGACATGAGCCCGGGGGAAATCCGCAATGGTTATGTGCTGTATATCGGTGCGGGCGCGGTGGCAGCGGGCGGGATCATCAGCATGTTCCAAGCCCTACCGGTGATCATTGCATCGGTATTCTCGGGATTCCGAGACCTTGCCGGAAAGGGCAATAGCCGGCGTGGAGGGGTATCTTCCAGCGCAACCCCGCGAACCGACCGTGATATGTCGATGAAAGTCGTCTTGTTGGGGTGTTTGGGGTTGATATTGGCCATTACATTGGCTCCATCGCTGCATATGAACGTCATCGGAGCGCTTTGCATTCTGTTTTTTGGGTTCTTGTTTGTTACGGTTTCGTCCCGTTTGACCGGCGAAATCGGATCGTCGTCCAACCCGATCTCGGGAATGACCGTGGCTACTCTGTTGATGACGTGTTTGATTTTCCTCCTTCTTGGCTGGACCACGTCGAGCGACAAGCTGACCGCGCTGTCGGTTGCGGGAATAGTTTGCATCGCTGCGTCCAATGGGGGCACGACTTCGCAAGATTTGAAGACGGGATTTCTTGTCGGCGGAACACCTCGCCATCAACAGGTGAGCATTCTCGTTGGCGCAATTACGTCGGCGCTGGTAATCGGCCTGACGCTGCTCCTCTTGAATAATGGCGGGACCGTCTATTCAAAGAAGCATGCCCCCGATGCAAGGGTCGCCCTTGCGGAAAAAGACTTAACGGGTCCGAAAGAGCGCGTCCGGGGCCCCTTTGCGGCGGAGGACACCAACGAATATCTCGCTGTTCATGTGCGGGCAAATGATGTTGCCGGTGTCCAACCGGGAAAATATCTCGTGGATGACACAGGAGCCATCAAGTATCTCGTCGATCCGGCCATCAACGGTCGCCTCGCGGAACAGGACAATGGAACTCCTGCAACCAAATACGACGCCCCCAAAGCGGCCTTGATGTCGTTCATCATCGACGGAATTCTGACCCGAAAAATGCCGTGGTCGTTGGTCCTGCTCGGTGTGGCCATCGCCATTGTTTTGGAACTAAGCGGAATCCCTTCGCTTCCCTTTGCGGTGGGCGTGTATCTTCCGTTGTCGGCGTCATCGCCTATTTTTGTGGGCGGTATGATTCGTTGGTTCGTGGAGCGAAAGAAACGTGGAAGCGATGAGGACGGCGAAATGAGTCCCGGGGTTTTGCTGTCATCGGGATTGATCGCCGGTGGAACGATTGCGGGTGTCGTTGCCGTTTTGATCGGGCTTGGCTGGGCAGGGATGGCCAATGTCGGCAAGGACGCGTTCGGCGAGATCGTCGACAAAGATTGGTTTTCGATGATTCCATTTGTGGCCCTATGCTTGCTTTTGATTTACGTGGGGCGAAAAAGTGCTCCCAAAGGGGCAGTGTAACAAGTGCGTGTGGCCATGCGCCACCGACGCAAGTTCAATGTAAGGAAAGTTCGATGAATCGCAGAATGGTGAGATTTACAATTGGGGCAGGGTTGTTTGCCGTGTTGATCGGAAATGTGCGGGTAACGGCGGCGGAGCTGACAGAAGCCGACTTCGTCAAAATCCGCGACGCCTACGTCACCAAGTATAAACCATTGTTTGAGGAATCCGCTCGGGCGTGGTGGGAAGCAAACACTACCGGTGCTGATGCGGCTTTCCAACGAAAAACCAAAGCCGAGGAAGCGCTGGTCGAACTCCATAGCGACAAGGACACCTTCGCCAAGCTCAAAGCCTTCAGAGAGGCGGGGACGGTCAAGGATCCCAAGCTCGCACGACAACTCGACGTCATGCACCGGAGTTTTCTTCCCGGCCAGGCCGATCCGGAGCTGCAAAAGAAAATCGTAGGGGTCGAGACGGAAGTCGAAAAAATCTTCAATACCCATCGCAGCCAAGTCGGCGACAAGGCCCTGACCGAAAACGACGTCCGCCAAGTCGTCGGCGATAGCAAAGATTCCAAAGCCGCCGAGCAAGCGTGGAAAGCCTACATGGAAGTTGGCGCCAAAATCGCCCCGAAGCTGGCCGAAGTCGTCAAAATGCGAAACGAACTCGCCCAAAAACTCGGCTTCCGAAACTTCTTCGCCATGAAACTCGCTCTCCAGGAAATCGACGAAAAAGAGTTGATGAAGCTTTTCGATGAACTGGACGCCCTCACCCGTGAACCCTTCGCCGCGCTCAAAAAAGAAATCGACGAAGCCCGCGCCAAAAAATTCGGCATCGCCGTCGCCGACCTCCGCCCGTGGCACTTCGGCGACCTTTTCTTCCAGGAAGCCCCTGAATTAGAACAGGTCAATCTCGATGACGTCTACAAAGACAAAGACATGATTGCCCTGGCCAAGACGTATTACGAAGGTCTTGGTATGGATGTCGACAAAATTCTCTCGCGCAGCGATCTTTACGAAAAACCGGGCAAGAGTCCACACGCGTTTTCCACCAATCTAAACCGCGCGGACGACGTTCGCGTTCTTTGCAACCTGAAACCAAATCTCTATTGGGCGGACACGTTGCTCCATGAACTAGGCCACGCGGTCTACGATCAGTACATCTCCACCGATATCCCCTTCGTGATACACGAACCCTCCCACAGTCTCACGACCGAAGGGTACGCCATGATGGTCGGTGCGGTTTCCAAAAACGAAGAGTGGCTGGCGAAGGCACTCGGCGTCCCAGCAGATCAAGCCAAGACCCTCGCCGCCGCCGGACGAAGAACCCTTCGCGCGGAAAAACTCATCTTTTCCCGATGGTCACAGGTTATGACCCGTTTTGAGCAGGGCATGTATGACAATCCCGAACAGGATTTGGGCAAACTCTGGTGGGACCTCAAGAAAAAATATCAATTGCTCAATCCGCCGGAGTCAACGAGCCGGCCCGATTATGCGGCCAAGATCCACGTGGTGACCGCTCCGGTGTACTACCATAGCTATTTGATGGGCGAGCTTTTTGCGACGCAACTACACTCGCACATCGCCACGAGCCTCTTGGGCGTTTCCGATCCGAGACAGACCGCCTTCCTCGGCAAGAAGGAAGTCGGAACTTTTCTTCGCGAAAAAGTCTTCGGCCCTGGAAATCTATATTCTTGGAACGACCTGACCAAATTCGCCACCGGCGAACCGCTTTCTGCCAAAGCCTTCGCCAAACTGTACGTCAACCCGTAGCGAAAACGGGCTTTTCGTTTCCGAGTTTTAAGGCTTGCGTCTGAAGGCGAGGTCGATTACAGTCCCGTTGTGAGTTACAAAAAAGAGGGCAAGTTGATGGCAGGCCTTTACCCCACGAGGGTGGCGGCGCCTTGTTTTTGCAGGCGCAAAGGAGAAGTGAGTCTTTAATTATGGCGCTGGCGGTGGAATCTAAAGCGGGAATTATCGGACAACATCGGGTGCACGAGCGGGATACAGGCTCTCCAGAGGTGCAGGTCGCTATTCTCACGGCCCGGATCACGTATCTAACCGAGCATTTGAAAAGCAACAAGAAAGACCATGCCTCGCGTAGGGGTCTTTTGAAGATGGTTGGGCAGCGTTCGGGGCTGTTGAAGTATTTGTCCCTTTCCAATCGCGATCGCTACAAGCGCATTGTAAGCTCTCTTGGTTTGCGAAAATAGCGAATATGGCGGTTGTCGCCGAAGAAACGGGCCGGCGGCTAGGGCGCGGAGGGTCTCCCGTAATGTGCGGTCGTTTGAGTTGTTGTGTTGGATAAGTATAGGCTCCTAAGCTCCCACCGGCGGTTACAAAACAGGTGTAAGGGATCAAAGGGCATTTCCCCGGAGAAGCCGGGCAGTCAAAGATGGAAAGAGTCTAATCGTCATTGATTGGACATAGATGGAAAAAGCAGAGATGAACGAAGGACACCATGTGGTAGAGGCCTCCATTGGAGGAAGAACACTTCGAATTGAAACGGGAAAATTAGCCAAGCAGGCGGCGGGGGCCGTCTTGGTGACTTATGGAGACACCATCGTCCTGACAGCAGTGGTGACCGGTCCGCCGCGAGAAGGGACGGATTTTTTCCCGCTGACCGTCGATTACCGCGAAAAGACCTATGCCGCAGGAAAGTTTCCGGGCGGGTTTTTCAAACGCGAAAGCCGTCCGACGTCCAAAGAAATCTTGACCATGCGCATGATCGATCGTCCGTTGCGCCCCATGTTCCCGGAAGGGTATGTCGACGAAGTTCTCATTCAAGCCATGGTGTTGTCGGCGGATCAAGAAAACGATCCGGACCTTTTGGCGATGATCGGCGCCTCGGCCGCTTTGAGCATATCGGCATTGCCGTTTGAAGGCCCCAGCGCATCTTGCCGAATTGGTTACGTGGACGGAAACCTGGTGCTGAATCCGACGCTTTCTCAACTAGAAGCAAGCACAATGGAGATGGTGTTGGCGGGCCACAAGGACGCGATCAACATGATCGAAGTCGGGGCCCATGAGGTTCCGGAAGACGTAGTGACCGACGGGATCGCCATGGGGCAAAAGGTCGTGGTGCAGATTTGCGAATTGATCGAAAAACTCCAGAAAAAGGCGGGAAAACAAAAGGAATGGACCCCGCCTCCTCCCGCGGATCGCCTGCTTGAAACTCTTCGGCGAAAGTATGCCGGACCGTTGCGTGACGCAAAGAACATCTCTCGCAAACTGGATCGCAACAAGGCCGTGAGTGATGTATACAAGGCCGCCAAGCAAGAGTTTTCTCCAGAAGGGGATACCAAACCGGAGCACGATTGGAACCAGGTCAAAACGCTTGTGGATCGGATCGAAGGCGAAATCGTTGCGGAAATGGTGGTCAAAGAGGGCAGGAGATCGGATGGCCGGGGTCTCAGAGACATTCGCCCAATCCTCTGCGAGGTCGGCATGTTGCCACGGGTGCACGGGTCGTCGCTATTTCAGCGCGGAGAAACCCAGGCGATGTGCGTGACGACCCTAGGAACCTCCCGCGACGAACAAATCGTCGACGGCCTCACGGAAGAGTACAGCAAGAAGTTCATGCTGCATTACAATTTTCCGCCGTTTTCCACGGGAGAGGTCAAGAGGGTTGGTGCGACAAGTCGTCGGGAGATCGGACATGGAAACTTGGCCGAAAAGGCCCTCGAATCCGTTCTCCCCGCTCCGGACAAATTCCCGTACACCATTCGACTGGTTTCTGAAATCCTTGAGTCCAATGGTTCCAGCTCGATGGCGTCCGTTTGTGCCGGGTGTTTGGCGTTAATGGACGCGGGCGTGCCGATTCGTCAGCCCGTCGCCGGAATCTCGGTCGGAATGTTTGAATGGCAGGGAAAGCAAGAACTGGTTGTGGATATCCTTGGCGAGGAAGATCACTTTGGGGAGATGGATTTTAAGGTGGCCGGGACCGGCGTGGGTATCACGGCGGTTCAAGTAGACTTGAAAGGTCGCGGGCTTCCCCATGAAACGATCCTCCGCGCCTTTTCGATGGCGCGCGACGCCCGGGTGCAAATCCTCAAGCAGATGCTCACGGTAATCTCAGCCCCTCGCAAGGAAATTCGCGATTCGGCACCACGCATTGTCACCACCAAGGTCAGCGTCGACAAAATCGGAAAGGTTATTGGACCGGGCGGAAAGGGTATTCGGGGTATCGAAGCCGAAACGAAGGCAACCGTCGAGATCGACGAAGACGGTACTGTCTTGATCTCCTGTCTGAACATGGCCGGGGCGATGCGGGCGTTGGAAATGGTAGAATTGGCCGGCGCGGAAGTGAAGGTTGGAAAGATTTACACCGGTCGCGTCAGCAGTATCAAGGATTTCGGCGCATTTATTGAGGTTTCGCCAGGGACCGATGGCCTGTGTCACATCAGCGAGCTCGACAAAGATTATGTAAAATCCGTGGACGAGGTGGTGAAAATCGGCGACGTCGTTCGAGTCAAGGTGCTTGCGATCGACGACCAAGGCCGAATTAAGCTGAGCCGAAAAGCGGCTTCGCTAGAGGAAGCCGGAGTCAATTAGCGCTCCTATTCCCGAACGTCGGCCCCCTTAGACTCATAGCAGGGTTCCGTTGCTGTTCTCGGCATATTGGCGCGAGTGCGCTATGCTTTTGTAAATGCCGCTTTACTACTCATCCACACCCGCGCCTACCCAGCCAGTTAAAGCAGTAGTGAACGCGCGACACAATTGCCGCTTTTCTCGCTTGCAATAAATAACGCGTACGTGTATTCTCGTAGCCATAGGTTATTCGTCCGGTCAGCATACATTTCGCGCGGACGAAGAATTGGTCGGGCGATCTACCGGAACGTTGAAACGTATCGGGCGGCGATTCCAAAAGAGCGTGGCAAAAAAGAACATATGAATCACGGACAAGGGCTTCTCGCCCTCACTATTTTCCCTTCCCCTTCAATTTCGACGGAGGACTTCAATATGACCCGCGGCGTAGTCAAATGGTTTAATGTCAAGAAAGGATTCGGGTTCATCCACGGCGACCCCCAAGGCAAAGACGTTTTTGTGCACTATTCCGTTATCGACGGCCACGGTTATCGTTATCTGAAAGACGGCGACCCCGTGGAATATGAGTTGGTGGAATCCGACAAAGGGTTGCTAGCGCAACATGTAAAGCGCGTTTGCCCTGATGCTTCTCCGACTTAACCGTCTGTTGCCTTCGGAGTTCGACGAAGCCGCGACGGAAAAAGCGGGGTGCCGACAAGAACGGTGGAATCGATACAATCGATCGGCGATGACGCTCCATAACACGACAGGAAGCACCGACCCCCAGTTTCCAAAACCCACACCGTCCGGTTCGGGCTTGACCGTGGTCGAAATGGCCGAGCTGGCCGGCGGCCTTGCCCATGAACTACGCAATCCACTTTCGACCATGATGATCAACCTCAAGCTCCTCGACGAGGACTTGCGAGAATCTTCCACACCATTCGACTCTCTTCGTCGGCGCGCCCTTTTGAAGTTGGACATCGTTCGCAAAGAGGGCGAGCGACTGCAGCATCTCTTCGGGGAATTCCTCAGTCTGGCCGGACCCTATCGACTCAAACCGCTAATTCAAGACCTAAACGCTCTTGTTTCCCGACTGGCCAGCTTCTTCGACCCCGTCGCCCGCAGCGGCGGGATTGAGCTTGTGAGTAGGTTGCACCCGAACACTTTGCTCTGCTCCGTGGACGAGCAACTCCTTAGTCAAGCGCTGCTCAACTTGGTCATCAACGCCCAACAGGCCATGCCCGACGGAGGAACGCTAACGTTGTCCACGAGTGTTGACGACGGCTGGGCCATGATCGTCGTTGCGGATACCGGCGTCGGGATAGGCCCGGACGATCGGGAGCGCATCTTTCGTCCGTTTTTCTCGACGAAACCAAGAGGAACCGGACTAGGGTTATCCATCACCCAACGAATCGTCCATGATCACGGCGGCAAACTAACCCTGGCTACGGAATTGGGGCGCGGGACGACGTTTATGGTTTGGCTGCCGCTACCTTCCGAGTTGCGATCATCCTAAACTGTCGGAAGTCAAGGGGAAGCGTTTATCCTCAGGCCGCCACTTGGAAGCGTCGCGTGGGCTCCTGACCCTCCGGTATGGGACTTCACTCCCGGATCGCTGAACAATGCGAGCGTTTTCCAAGTGACCTCGGCGAGTTGTAAATGAGCGATCGGGCATTTGTATTGGTAGTCGAAGACGAGATCGCTCATGGCGAGGCCATCGTCGATGCGCTACAACGGTCGCAACATGCGTGCCACCTGGTGAGTGATGGGACCGCGGCCATTCAGAGCATTCAACAGCGACCGCCTGACGTCGTCGTCACGGATTATAAACTCGGCGGAGAGATCAACGGGATTGACGTTTTGCGTGCGGCCAAGGAAATCCGGCCGGAGACGGAGGTCATCTTGATCACCGCCTACGGAAGCGAAACGCTCGCCCGCGAGGTTTTAAGTCAGGATTCACCCTATCGAGCCTTTGATTATCTCATCAAACCAATCGACATTGACGTCCTTCGAGAAAAAGTCGGACGCGCCGCTCAACGGGCGATAGCCGCGCGTGAAGCTCGCTTGCTGCGCGAACAGGTCGACAAAGCGTTTGAATTCTCCGGGATCATGGGAACTTCGGAAGCGATTCTTCGAGAAGTCAAGCGATTAAAGAAACTAGCCCGCAGCAAGGCCACGGTGTTGATCGCGGGCGAGACGGGAACCGGAAAGGAGCTCTTCGCCCAGGCAATTCACGAGAATTCTCCTCGCGCCGGGAAGCCCTTCAAGGTTTTGAACTGTGCGGCCGTCAGTGAAACGCTTTTGGAAAGTGAATTGTTCGGCCACGTGAAGGGTGCTTTTACCGGGGCCGTTGTGGATCGAAAAGGTCTTGTGGCGGCGACGGATGCGGGCACGTTGTTTCTGGATGAAATCGGAGACATGCCGCTTCCCATGCAGGCGAAACTGCTTCGCACGTTGGAGACGGGAGAAGTGTTGCGCGTCGGGTCCAATGACGTGCAACATTTCGACGTGCGGTTCTTGGCCGCCACGAATCACGATCTCTCGGAATTGGTGCGGACCGGGGCGTTTCGTGAGGATTTGTTTTATCGATTGCACGCCAATGGGGCGATTCGATTGCCGCCGCTTCGGGAACGGCGAGAGGATATTCCGGTTCTGGTTCACCACTTCATCGAACTGGCCAACAAGGAAAACGGCACCCACTTTACCGGTGCGAGCTCGGAAGTCATTCGTAAATTCATGAATCACCCATGGCCTGGGAATGTGCGCGAGCTGCGAAACGTCGTGAATCGGATGTGTCTTGAAGCCGAGGGACTGGTGTTGGAAGTACAGGACCTGCCGGATTCACTTCGGGCATCGACGGACATCGTGCGCGTGGGTCCGCCCAACCTAGCCGGCATGACCATGGCCGACGTGGAGAAGCTGCATATCATGAACACCTTGCGATTGTTCGGTGGGAACCGAGAGAAAACAGCCAAGGCCTTGGGCATTGGAGCGAGAACGCTCTATCGAAAACTGCGCGACTACGGATTGCGATGACGGGTTTTCGCTGACACAGGTTGTCACCTGTCGGTGGTGCAAGCGGCTCAGGCGAGTGGCGGTCTTTCCGAAAGCGGCGGACCAAGCAGTTCATTCAGAATAATGGCCTGACGAAGATGATGGGGCGATCGCAAGTGTTGAAGGAGCTCCTTCGAACGCGCGGTTCGCGGTTTTAGGCTGGCAATAGCGGCCGTACCACGTTTTTGAATCAGACGCAGTTCGGCGGGCAGCTCGCTGAGGTCCGTTACGGGCGCAGCGGTTGCGGCCCCTCTTGCCTTCTGTTGAACCATTTGCTGAACGATCACGTGTGGTAAAGGTGGCCGCGAATCCGGCGATGAAGTCCGCTTTGTGGATAGCGAACGCCTTGATCCCGGTAGCCGCGTCGGTGATGCCGTTTGCATCGGGTCCGACGGTTGGGCGGGATGAAGAAGTGATGCCTGCCCCGTCGTTTCGCGCCACAAGGGTGGGGGTTGGGGTTGCTGATCGTGATGTCTTCCTTCCACGAGTCGGCGACGATCTCGACGCGGACGCGCCGACGGATGAGGTTCTCGCGGTTTTGGGAATTCCCCGGTCGATTCCGGCGAGCGCGGGGCTTGCGCCGGATCGTTCGGAGTATCGCCTTGTGCCTTCTTGATCATCCCCACAATGGCGGAACCAAGAATGACGACGATCGCCACCGCCGCTTGAAGAAGGTCTCCCCAGTCTCGCGCTGCTAAAAGCTCCACAACGACCTCGCAAACCCAAGTCCCGTTCTCATTTCAGACGCTATTGCCCCTACGACTTCGTGGTCGTGCCTCCGGAGTCTCGACCGATGGAATCTCGCATGGCCGTGTCAGATTGCAAATTGCGCATTCGATAATAATCCATCATTCCCATGTTGCCTTTGCGAATCGCCTCTGCGAGAGCTTTGGGCACGTCGGCTTCAGCAAGGACGACCAAGGCGCGGTTTTCTTCGATTTTCGCTCGATTTTCCTCCGCCATGGCAATGGCGAAAGCGCGACTACGTTCCGCTTCGGCTTGAAACCGGATTTTATCCGCTTCGGCCTGGTCCGCTTGAAGCTTCGCCCCGATGTTGTTGCCCACGTCCACGTCGGCGATGTCGATGGAAAGAATTTCAAACGCCGTGCCCGAATCGAGACCCTTGGCAAGAACCGTCTTGCTGATTCGATCGGGATGCTCTAGCACCGCTTTGTGAGTATCCGCGGAACCGATCGCGCTTACGATTCCTTCGCCGACTCGGGCGATGACCGTCTCTTCTCCGGCGCCGCCGATGAGTTGACGAATGTTGGTTTTCACGGTGACCCGAGCCGTGGTCTTCAGTTGAATTCCATCCTTCGCGACCGCGTCGACCGAACTGCGGCCGTGTTTGGGATTCGGAACGTCAATGACCTTGGGATTCACGCTGGTGGCGACGGCTTCGAGAATGTCGCGCCCCGCAAGGTCAATGGCGCACGCCTTCCGCCAATCCAAATCCAGCACCGCCCGATGCGCGGCGATCATGGCCCGGGACACGTTCGGCACTCTCCCCCCCGCAAGATAATGACTCTCCAAGTCGTTGGTCGAAACGTCGTGCAGGCCGGATTTAACGAGCTGAATCTTGCATTGCACGATGACCCCGGCATTTACCTTGCGAAATCGCATACCGATCAAATCCATGATTCCGACATCGGCGTTGCTCATGTAGGCTTGGAACCACAGACCGAAAAACTGAAAGAGAACCACAAAAATCGTCAGCACGATGATGCCGATCACACCCCATGCGACGAGCCAAAACGTCGAGTCCGCGAGCAAAAACATGCTTTGACCACCCGTCATCTTTCATCCACCTTTCGAATCGTCAGGCCGCCCGAATAACATGTTCGTCTATTTCTTTCGAGCACATCCATTACGTCGACTTCTTTTCAACCACTTCCAAGTTTCCGCCGGTGACGCCAACGACCTCAACCGTCGAACCCTGGTCAATCATTCCCAACTGAGAGATACAGCTTACCCGACGCCCGGAAATTTCACAGATGCCCACCGGACGAAGACTGGAAACACATCGCCCAGTGATTCCCACCAAGGCGCGAAGCTCTTGAATGGGAATGCCGGAATCGGCCTCGGTGGCCCGCGGATTCGGCGGCGCGATCCGTCGACCCATCGGCGTGCGAGGCCAAACCTTGACGGAGATCATGATCACCACCGGAGCCGCGACGAGCACCGCGACAATCGCCAACGTCCCACCGGTGTGACCGCCCACGGAAAAGGTCTTGGCAATCGCCGCGACAAGAAAGCCCAATCCCACGACCGTGAGCACGCCATGCGAGGGAATGAACAACTCCGCCGTAAGCACCAGCGTCGCAGCCAGATAAAGAAGAACCAACATGGCTACATCAGACATCGTGCGTCATCCATCCGATCAACACCGCCACAACCTCAGGCTATCAGCCAACTGGGCGCACCACGACCCGGTTCCCTCGTTGCTCAACCACGACGACCTTGGTTCCCCATTCAACATATTCGCCCTCAGTCACCACATCGACGAGCGCTTCTCCAAAGCGGACTTTCCCCGCAGGACGCAGCGTGGCCACAACCTCGCCAACGTCGCCAAATTGAATGGTGCCCTGGTACGGGTCTTCGACCATGACTTCGGCTGAAGTCGGATTTGCGGGAATCACATTTCGCAAAACAGGCAGCCGGGTCAAGTAGCGGCTGATCATCACCATGCCCGTCAACGATACGACCATCGCCGCCACCAGCATCATCAAACCGTTTTTCACGCCCGTAATCGTTTGTTGCATCGTCGGGAGATACAGCGGAAACGAATGGCCGGGTTCGGGTGGAGCAAACGTGCCCAAAATTCCCAGAACCAAAAGAACCAAGCCGCTGATTCCCGCGACTCCAAAACCGGGGATGATAACTTCAATGGCGATCAAAATGATTCCGCAAACAATCGCCAGGATTTCCCACACGTCCGCGACACCGGTCAAATACGGCGCGCCGACGAAGACGGCCAATGCGATAAGCGCCACAAGCCCCGCGAGCCCAAGTCCCGGCGTGTGAAACTCCACGTAGCCCGCCAACATGATGACCACCATCAGAAACCCGCGCACGTAGTCGGACGTCAGCCAAGTGGCCATCGCTTCGGACCACGACGGATCAAATCGAATCACCTCGGAGAGTGCATATCGCGTTTTCAAATCCTGATCGTTTTCGACAATGCCTTTGCTAAATCCATAGGCAACCGCTTCGGCGGCGGACACCAAAAGCAACTGGTCATCTCGCTCGATGGGCTGAATGACTTTCTGATCCTTCTCGGATACCACGTCGTAATACAGGGTTACGAGTTTCCATTCCGGTTCACCGGCATCGGTGGTGGGCGCGGACGGAGAGGAGCTGGATCCATCACCCAATCGCCGAAGTTTTTCGTCGCGGAAAACAAACTCCTTTTCCCCCGTTTTCGTGTTCTCCAACCACCAAACTTCTCGTTCCGGAATGACGAACGCTTCGGTTAGAACCGGGCTATATCCGCGAAGCAACGCGGACGCTTTGAATTCACCAAGCACTACGGTGTAGGCCTTGGGTTGCAGTTCCTTCGGGACGGCTTGCACCCCCTCCGGCCCGCCCATGATTACCTGCGAATCGCCCATTCGCGCCGACCGCGCCATCACGATTTCTTCCGCCGCAACCGCGACGACCGATCCGCCGGAAATGGCGTTGGGATTGACCCACGCCACCGTCTTGGCGCCGCGCACTTTTCGAATCATGTCCGCGATGTCGATCGAACTCGATACCAATCCGCCGGGCGTATCCAACTCAAAAACGAGAACCCCGGCCCCCTTTTGCAAGGCGGCGTCAATCCTTCGCTGAAGACCGTCGGCCATCACGTCCGTGATCACCCCGTGAATAGGTAGGATTGCCGCAATCGCGCCGTCCGATCCCACGCCCGTGGTCGCATCGCGGTCCGTCGAGGCCGTAGTTCGAGGCAGAAGAAATGAGAGCAGGATGCCGCAAAGGGCGAGCAATCCCAAAACGCGTCTCACCGTTCGGGAAACAGGCCGTCGATCCTTCTTTGTTCGTCGGTGTTTCATGGACAATCCACTCCCCCTAAAAGCATCGCAATGGCGCACTTTACCGATAGGATTCTAGCTCAATCGATGTCCCGCGACAAGATCATTCAAGAGTGGCACCCCTTGGCACATCGTTCGTCGCGCCCGCCGAAGGGGGCAAGGGGCGACAACTCTTTACAGTGAGACGCTCGAATTGCAGTGGGGGTTTAGGGTGTTCCGCTGCCCACAAGCGCTGCGACGCTTTGGGATGAATGATCGCGCCACCAAGCAATGGTCCGCCGCAGCCCTTCCTCTAACTCCACCGTTGCGCGCCAGCCGAGCAGCTTCGCCGCGCGTGTCGTATCCAACCTCCGATGCGGTTGTCCGTCAGGTCGACTGGAATCCCATTCGATCGCGCCGTGGTAACCACAGAGACGCGCGACGATTCCGGCCAGGCCGAAAATGCTGATCTCCTCGCCGGTTCCAATATTGATCGGTGACGGTTCGTTAAGAACGCTCGCGGCGCGGACAACGGCTTCGGCCGCGTCATCAACATACAGAAACTCTCGCGTCACTTGCCCTGTTCCCCAACAGACTACGCGATCCGCGCCCGAATCGACGGCTTCGCAGAACTTGCGAATCAACGCCGGAATGACATGCGATGTCTCTAAATCAAAATGATCCCCCGGGCCATACAGGTTGACCGGGACCAAATAAATCCCGTTAAGTCCATATTCGCGGGCGTAGGCGTCGATCATCACTCCGAGCGCCCGCTTGGCCACTCCATAAGGAGCGTTGGTCTCCTCTGGATAACCGTCCCAAAAACTCTTTTCCTTAAACGGGACCGGACAGTGCTTTGGATAAGAACAAACCGAAGCGACCTGTACAAACTTCTTCACGCCGAATCGCCGCGCGCCCTCGATAAGGTGGAGTCCCATGGCCATATTGGCGAAGAAGAATCGCCCCGGACGCTTTTGATTCGCCCCGATCCCTCCGACTTCCGCGGCGAGATGAATGACCAAGTCCGGACGATGGATTTGATAAAGACGCGCGACATCGGTTGCGTCGGTCAAGTCAAACTCGGTCGAACGTGGAACGATGAGATTGATCGCCCCGGCGGATCGGAGTCGTTCGCAAACAGCTCGCCCCAAAAAACCCGCGCCGCCGGTCACGCAAACGCGCTGGCCGCCGAACGACGAATTCATTTCACCAAGACCGATTTCCATGTTCATTTCTATCGGAGATTATCGGCCAATCGCACCCATACAACCAGAAGTCCAAGTAGAAACGTGAAAGCGAGCCGCGGGTGCGTCACAGTTTAGGCGACGGCATTCGACCCCGAAGGGGTCAAGGGATGTAGCCTTATGTTTACCCACAACTTTCTCTCGCTTGCAGGTGAGCGTAAG
>JBBTCX010000285.1:0-35936 GCA_038043045.1 Planctomycetota bacterium
CGGTCCAGATTCGTCCGTTGACGATGACCATGTCGGCTGGGCCGGTCT
The DNA here is from genome assembly GCA_038043045.1 of Planctomycetota bacterium. Taxonomy (GTDB): domain Bacteria; phylum Planctomycetota; class Phycisphaerae; order UBA1845; family UBA1845; genus JBBTCX01. The sequence goes on from JBBTCX010000285.1 coordinate 49, forward strand.
GCGAATCGGCGCGAACTGTTTGAGACATAAGGATTACTGCAAGGATCCAAAACATTGCTGCGACCGACCCCTTTCGATCTTGGCTTTGCGGATGAAACGACAATCGTAAGAGCATACCGGGTCTCCTTTCAGATGCTGAATCGCTCGTTGGCATCTCGGTAGGAATTACCCTCGCGCAAGGCCCTTCGTCAACCCATCAGGCAATCACGGACCTCCACCGGTTGGCGGTGGCTTTTTACCAAAATCGACCTTGGGGGTGGCTTTGGCCGCTTCTGATATATCGAAATACTCCGCCGGTTGAACCCCGGCGAGGTTGGCATACAGCTTACCGGTGAGTCCTCGAACGAAGGTATTGAGTGCTTTGACGCTCTCGTTGTATCGCTGACGTTCGACGGATATGCGATTTTCCGTGCCTTCAAGCGTATCCTGTAACTTGAGAAACGATTCGTTGGACCGCAACGCCGGATAGGTTTCCTGAAGAACAAGAAGCCGCGAAAGCGCGGACTCATAGGCGCCGGCGGCCTTTGCGCGATCCCCGATGGAAGGTTGGTCTTTCGCTTGGAAATAGGCCGCGCGAGCGTTGGCGATACCGAGGAAAATATCTTGCTCTTGTCCGGCGACGCCCTTGACCGTTTCGACGAGGTTGGGGACGAGTTCGAATCGCCGTTGCAACTGGTTTTCAACTTGAGCCCAGTTGCTCTTGACGGCTTCATCTAGCGCGATCGACCGAGCATACCCGCTGTAAAGGCAACCCCCGGTCAGGCAGAATCCTCCGACCAGCACGATCGCAGAAACGAGAAATATCTTACCCGCGCTCATTTTGAATCCTCCCGTCTTCCTCGAAACCGCTCCGCATTGCGGACAGAATCGACTTTCACGCGGGACGGATGCCCCGCACGCACTGCATGTGTCACCAGCTTGCACCGCCGCCACCTCCACCAAAACCACCACCACCACCGAAGGAACCACCGCCGCCACCACCCCATCCGCCGGAACTCCGTCCCCAGGACGACCGTCCGCTACCACGAAACATGCTGTTCAGCACGCTCGACCAAACCATGGTTTCCAGAAGCCCGCCGCCCCAAGAGCGAGAATGTCGTCGCCGCCGCGATGAGGCTGCCATTGCAATAAAGAACAGTACAAACAGAAGCACCGCCCCGCACGGCCAGGAGCCTTTTGGCAACGCTCGTGATCGTCGACCATCCATGCGCGCCGCCGGCAACTCGGAGAGCGAAACGCCCGAATGTTCCGCGACTCGCCGGATGACCGCGAGTGTCATCTCGGAAATTCCCCCCGTGTAGTCCCCACGCTTGAAGTATTGCGCAACCACATCGCGCGTGGTGGACCCGCACCACGAATCCGGCAGAACGCTCTCCACACCATAACCGGATTGAATCCGCACCTCTCCCTTTTGTCGATTGGTTTTGGGAATCACCACAAGGAGAACCCCGTTGTCTTTTCCCTTCTTGCCGAGCTGCCATTTCTCCGCATGTCGCTGAGCGAATGGAAAAATATCCTCGCCGTCGAGACTCGTGGCCGTAAGCACTTTCACTTGCACGGTCGTTCGTTGGTCCAACTCTCGAAGCCAGCCTTCCAGTTGGGCCTCGACCCGCGCATCAATCAAACCCGCGGTATCCACGACGTACGTGCCCGGATCGGGGATCGTGACGACCGCGCGTGCCGATCCACCGCACCCCAGTGCGACGATGAAGAAACCTGCTAAGAACCTGCTCTTACTTCGCATCAACGAACTTCTTCATGGCCTCCACATCACGGTACAGATTCTCGAAAGCCAGCCACGTCGTCGCGGCCGTTCGATTCAAAGCCTCAGCCAAACCGGACAACTCTCGGTTACACATTTTTTCAACGTCCGCGATGACGTCCTTGGCGGGTTTTTCCTCTTTTTGTCCCTTGAGCCAAAGCAACCCGCGAAGGGTTCGAGTCATATTCTCGATGACTTGGTCGACGACGGGGGCCAACGCGCTTTCCCGTCCCGCGGCAGCCAATAGTCCCTGCCTCAAGCCGATCAAAGCGACCTTGAGTTCGCGTTCACATTGCAACCGAACATGCGAGTCTTCAAAGGAGAGATTTGCGAAAAAATCTTCCCCAAAAACGGTCACGTGCTGTTGCTGAATCTCGATCAGCTCCAGCGCAAACGTATCGCAAGACGCCAGGATGTACGAAGGCGTCATAATCAACGGCGCCGAAATATGCGATTTGCCGAGCTTGACTCCACGCTCCGCCAGTCGCCGCAACAAACCGAGATCGACGGCTTCAAGCACCAAGACGCTTCGCGCACTATGGCGCTGAAGATCAAATGAACCAGCCACGACGGCACCAAAGAACGCGAGCGACTTGGCATTTGCCCCGGCCAATTCTCGAACAAGTGTCGCGTACGGCTCCACGGAACCACGTACAGCCGCCGCGATGCGATCCAATCCTTGAAGGGGTTCAGGCACGTTTGACTCCGACATACCATTGACAATCGACCCGTGTAGACATTTCCTCACGGTCCGACGATATTCTCATCTTTGCATAGAATACGTCGCATACAAGCTTTGTGCGACGAGAGAACCCGGCTTTTTTTGGAGCCGCCTACACAAAGCGACAGCTTGCATATTTTGGGACACAGTTGTTGTCGATCTCTGCCACTCCCCGCGGGCAAAGGCCGAGTTTATCGCCCATCCTAACGGCCTCAAGTGAAATCATCGTGTTCCGATATACTACTATATGGCTTCGTATGTCGCGGACATGATTTTACACTCCCCAACCGTAATGGCGCCAGCGTCCCGACGAACCCGTGCGTACTGATGAGAGTTGTTATCATCAGTATCGCGTCGCCCCGATGAGTCTCCCACTTACGACTCACACGATCCGCGGCGAGGCGTAGGTGCCGATTGTTTGCAAGCGCTGAATGATGAAATGCACCGCACACTGCTGGACCGGTTGTTTAACGCTGAAGTAGGTTCGTTACAGGAGGATAAAGATGCAGGCGCCACCGATTCGTATTCTGGTCGTGGACGACGATCCCGATGCCCTGGCGCTTGTCACTCGGCATCTCGGTTCCGCGGGCTATGACGTTCTCCAAGCCACCAATGGAGAAGAGGCACTTCACGTTCTGGCGGAACAAGGTCCGCCCATCGTCCTGGCCGACTGGATGTTGCCGGGGATGACGGGCATCGAACTCTGCTACCTGATCCGCTCCAACGAAGAGTTTGCCTTTACCTACTTCATTGTCCTCACCGCGAATAGCGATGAAGATCATCTCGTCGAAGCCTTTGAAGCCGGGGTCGATGATTACATTGCAAAACCCTACAGCGCCCGGGAACTTCTTTGCCGAGTCCGCGCCGGTCTACGCCTATTTCAGTTAAACCATAAACTACAAGGGCAAAACCTGGGCATCCATCGTCACAACGCGGAAATGGCCATTTCCGCCTACAAATTGGACGAGGCCAACAGCCGTTTGCACTACATGGCCACCACGGACGAACTCACCGGATTGCTGAACCGCCGAGAAGCGATGGTTCGAACGAAGGAAGCCTGGTCCAACGCACAACGTAGCGGCGAACCGCTCGCCTGTCTGATGATGGACATCGATCGTTTTAAAAAGTGCAACGATACCTATGGACACGCCTTCGGCGATCTCGTCCTACGAGAAACCGCAGCCATTCTCAAACAGGCCGCGCGAAAGAACGAAATGGTGTTTCGAGTGGGCGGTGAGGAATTCCTCATCCTCATGCCGCAAACCAACGAAGCCCAAGCCGCCGTCGGCGCCGAACGAATCCGATTAGCCGTACAAGCCCATGCCATTCCCTGGCAGGAAGAACCAAAATTCGTCACCCTGAGTGTCGGCGTCGCCGAACGCGGAACGAACATGTCCGTCGCCGACGAACTTCTCAAAGCCGCGGACACCGCACTCTACGCCGCGAAAGAAGGGGGCAGGAATACCGTTCGTTTGGCGAGCGCGCTCGGGGAAGATGCGGCGATACTCCCAAAATCAACGGATTCCCGCCTTGTGGACCAAACCGGTACCGTTTCCCCAACGGCCAAGAGCCAAGGCCTTATCCTCATCGCATGCCACAACAGGGAAGAACGTCATCGATATGCCGAGTGGCTCAAACAGGAAGGCCACAGGGTCGTGGAATCCACGGAGGCATCCGATTTGGTTCACGATACCGAGCAGTCGAAACCGGACATCATTGTGTTGGATGATACGTTCATGACGAAGGATGGGATGGCTCTGATCCGACAAGTGAATACCCGGTCGTGCAGCCACGACCCTCCGATTATTCTACTCTCTGACAACAGATCCGACGATGATCATGCGACGGCCCTAGAAGCAGGCACCGACATCTGTTTGAGGAGACCGCTCCAGGAAAGAGTTTTTCATCTTCACGTGCAAGCCATGCTGCGCTTCCGGCGGGAATTACGCCAAAGCAACGCAGTGCGCGGGGAGCAAACAAGAGCCCTCCAACTCCTTCAAACTCTCGCACAGGAAATCGCCGCCGCCCAATCCCTCGGCGATATGTTGGACACCACCTGTCGAACCGTGGCGGAACTCACGTGTAGCCGTCGTATCGCCGTACTTCTCCCTAACGCCGAACGAACCCACCTTCACATGGCCAAGAATTTCGGTTTCGACGAGGGTTCGATGAGCGACTTTCAAGTTCCCATCGAATCCTCGACCACGGGTCGGGTCTTCCTTGGCCGCCAGAGGGTCGTACGCAATTCCACCCGAGATGCGCTCCTTTGCCAGAACGAACCGGACTATGGACTTTTCCCGGGAACACCCAACGCTATCGTGGCTCTCCGCTCGTCCGACGCGGTGGCCGGAGTTCTTAGCATCGCCGGACGACAAGGGGCCGAGCCCTTCTCCGACCTCGACCTCGAGTACGTGGATTTGATCGGCAACATCGCCGGTGCCGCCATTCACGACTGCCTCACCCGACGGGCGCTGGATCAAGCCCGGGATTCCATCGTCGTCGCCATGGCCAAGCTCGCGGAATCCCGAGACAACGAAACCGGAAAGCACGTCGAGCGCGTGACGCAGTATTCGCTCCTCTTGGCCAAACAACTGAGCACCCAGGAACGATATCGCTCCCACATCAACTCGGAATTTCTCGCCAATCTGGAACGCGCAGTGCCACTCCACGACATCGGAAAAGTGGCGATCCCCGACCATATTCTCCGTAAACCCGCGGCATTAACCGAACAAGAACAAACCGCCATGCAAAAACACACCGAAATCGGAGCGGAGACCTTGCACTCCGTGATGGCCAAAGGAGCGGCCGTCGGCTTCCTCGTGATGGCCGAGCAAATCGCCAGATTCCATCATGAACGGTTCGATGGCGGCGGATATCCGGAGAAACGATCGGGGGAAGCCATCCCACTGGCCGCTCGCATCGTGTCGGTGGCGGATGTTTACGACGCCCTGACCAGCAAGCGGGCATACAAAAACGCACTCTCTCATGAAAAAACGATTGGCCACATCGTTCAAGGCGCGAACAGTCAATTCGATCCGGACGTCGTGACCGCGCTCCAAGAATATGCAAACGAATTTGCCCAAATGGCAAAGGAACTCGCGGACGACGCCGATTCTCCAACCGGACCGATTACACCGCAACCATCCGGAATAGTGGCCGAGGGTCTCAAAACACCCCAGTTCGCTCGCGCTATCCGGTCGTAGCCGGCAGGATTCCGTCGAGCTACGTCTTCGAAGCAGCCGCAGCCAAACGGGCCGTCCACGAAGAAAATGTTTTCAAGTTTTCCTCAAACAAACGGGCCAGCTCTTTCGCCTTGGCATCAAACGCTTCCGGGTCACGCCAAGTTCGTCGCGGGGTCAGCACTTCACGCGGCACATCTGGACAGGAAAGGGGATGCGACAAACCAAATACGGGATCCACCGTATACGCCACGCCATCCAACCGACCGGTGAGCGCCGAATGGACCATGGCCCGCGTATACCGCAAGTTGACTCGATTACCAACCCCGACCCCTCCGCCCGTCCATCCCGTATTCACCAGCCAACATCGCGTGTGGTGCATCGCCAACCGCTCGCCAAGAAGCGCCGCGTATCGCTCCGGGGGAAGCGGTAAAAAGGGCGACCCAAAGCACGTGCTAAACGTCGCCTTCGGCTCCTTAACCCCCGCCTCCGTTCCAGCAATCTTGGCCGTATATCCGAGAAGAAAGTGCTGCATCGCCTGATCATGGGTCAACTGCGAAATCGGCGGCAAGACGCCGAAGGCATCGCACGTCAAAAAAATGATGTTCTTGGGATGATCTCCGATACTCGGCATCACGACGTTGTGAATGTATTCCAATGGATACGCCACCCTCGTATTCTCGGTGAGCTCATCCGAAGCGTAATCCACATGGCGCGTGGCCCGATCCACCACCACATTCTCAACCACCGCTCCAAATCGAATCGCCTGATAAATCTGCGGCTCATGATCCCTCGAAAGTCCGATGCACTTCGCGTAACATCCCCCTTCTATATTAAATACCCCGTGATCGCTCCATCCGTGCTCATCATCGCCGATCAACCGTCGATCGGGATCCGCGGAAAGCGTGGTCTTGCCGGTTCCGCTGAGCCCGAAGAACAGTGCAGTGTCACCCCGTGTCCCTACGTTGGCCGAGCAGTGCATGCTGAACACCCCCGTCATCGGCAACGTGTAATTCATGATCGTGAACACGCTCTTCTTGATCTCGCCCGCGTAGGCCGTCCCCCCAATCAGTACGAGTCGTTTGGCGAAATGAATCACGATGAACACGCCGGAGTTCGTTCCATCTTTCGCCGGATCCGCCAGGCACGTGGGAGCGTTCAAAATCGTAAAGTGCGGATGATGATCTCCGGTGGATCCCGGCTCCGGTCGAATGAAAAGCTGCTTGGCGAAAAGATTATGCCATGCGGTCTCCGTCACCACCCGGATGGGCATGCGCGAGGATTCCTCCGCCCCGGCAAACATATCGCGCACATACAACCGCCGACCACGAAAATGGTCCACGATCCGCCGATGAAGACCGTCAAACTGCGACAGCGACATCGCCCGATTGACCTGCCCCCACCATATCCCGTCCCGCGTCGTCGGTTCCTCGACTATATACTTGTCCTTCGGAGATCGACCCGTGTGCTTTCCCGTCGTACAAACCATGGCCCCATTCGATGCGACGATCCCCTCTCCCGATCGAATCGCATGCTCATACAACTCGCCCGCGGAAAGATTCCAATACACATCGCCCGGATCCGTGATCCCGTGCCGGTCCAGACCGATGCGACTCGGACTATATCCATAAGTGGCCATGTCGTTCCCTCGGAAATCAGATTCGTGGATTGCTTCTTTCCAACGGCCAGTCGCCGGCCTCGCCGTCTCGCTTATCGAAACCTCAAAAACCAATCCGCCACCCGGACGCAACAACTTCGCCACAAGCTTACCAATTCATGCGTCGTGAGCAAACGGATTTCCGAACGACATCCTGTGAAATTCGCTTACGAACGTTGAATGGCCCGCGAAAACAATCGACCTAACCCATACGTGACAAATGCCCAAAGAATGGACACCGTCAGGCACACGACGACCAGGAAATACGCGATGAAAAGCTGCCCGACCGTTTGTAGACCCAACTCCTGGCGTTTCGTAAACAAATCGCCGATCAAACGAAAGACATCATCCGCCCGAACGACCTTATAGACGATTTTTTCGTTCCCGGAAAAGTACGTCAGCAAACGAGTCACCAGGATCGAACCCATCTCGTAATAATCGCCCCACACCTGATAGATCGGCGCAAGTCCGATGACAATCCCCGTCCCAAAAAGAATGGACCGCCGCCGCTTCGCGCACCACCGAAGCATCGGCACGCCCAAGAGCACCGTCGGTACAAACGGCAGAAACACCGTCATGAAGTAACAAAAGTCCGATCCCTTGGTGTCAAACCCTGTCAGTCTTCCGGCATACTCGCCACCGGACACCACAAACGGAAAGAACTCCTTCAAAATCGCCGCTCCATACTTGGCGTCGACTTGCAACTCGGTGACGCTCCCGCCCGTCCACAGGCAACCGTAAGCGTGCATAATCTCGTGAATCGGCACATAAACAAACCAACTCACGATCAACGAAACGACCATGGCCGCCATCGCCCGACCCGTCCGCGGCCCCATCATGATATGACTCAGCGCATCCAGACAGTCGTAGAACGGATTCAAAAACAACCTGGAGCAGAACGAGCTTCTTGGCCCTCCACGCAAGGGTTCAGTCGTTTTCGGGTCAGCGTCGTGTTTCATCATTGGTACCCGGCCAATCGTTCCCGCCACGTTCTTCCTTCCACTTCGGTCTCGATCGTACCTCATACCCTACGCGGGGATCGTTAGCAAACTTCGCAACTACGGCTGCGAATCAACGTTCGCGGCCGTGGTGATTTGGTCATGTGCCGCCTGGGTGGTGATGCTCGTCAACCGACCAATCAACACCGGCGGAGTCGCATCCGTCTCCGCCGTCGTGTCGTACAGAATATGCGTCGAGTTGTCGGTTGTATTGAAATAGATGAACACAAGTGGCCCTGCGGCATCATCATCGGCGGTGATCGCAGTTTCCGCTGCTGCATCCGATGCAAACCCCGCGCCTGTCCGCAGGAAGATATCATTGCCGTTCGTCAAACCAGCAATTGTACCCGAATTCTCGGCTCCGTTGTTGGCGAGCGCCAACGCGCTGATGTCGAACCGCAGGGTATCGCCACCCACCCCTAAGGTGAAGTCTGTGATATTCTTGGCATGAGCCGCAGACACCTGATCGTAAATCACGGTGTCACTACCGCTACCGGTGAAGATAGTATCAACTCCTTGACCGCCGAAAATCGTGTCAACCCCATCACCAGCACTGATCGTATCGGCGCTAGCCGTATTCGTGTCACCAACGAAGAAATCGTTGCCCGCACCCAATGACACAAAAGTACTTGTTGCAAAGCTGTTCGCCCCGACAATAACAATGTCATTGCCCGCGCCGAGCGTGATATTCGCCCCCGTGGCCACTTCATCCACCGTCGCGATGAAATTGCCCGTTACGTTGGACGCGTTTACAGAAAGGATAGTACTGCCCGTCGCGTCGACCTGGCCGAGCGTCACGTTCGAACTTCCGGTGACGTTCAAGGTCACCAGCGTTGTTGCGCCGATACCGCTGAAGATGCAAGGACCATCGGCGCAGTTGATCGCAACCATTTCAAACCCGTTGAGCGTCGAGGCCGCCCCGCCAACAGATAGAACAAACGTCGTCGATGTACCGCTGTTGATCGCGGTGCCGCGGTTTCCAACGTTGACTGTCAGCGAATCGCTGCTCCCCGTATTCCCAATCGCGTTGTAGGTCACCGTATCAAACGTCTGGTTCGCACCCGTGCTGTTGTCGCCGCGGAAGTTCAGCTTCGGAAATGCATTCGCTGTGCCCGCGACATTCTGCAAAAGCAACGTATTTGAGGTGCCGTCTTCCTCGACCGTCAAAGTCGTCAGTCCAGTGTGGCCGTTGAAGTTCACTGTCAGCCCGGAGGCCATTGCGTTGACGCGCACCTCTTCCACGTTTCTAAAAGGAGAAGGGAATGGAAAGTCCGCCGAATAGCTGATTTGTACAATATCGTCCCCGTCGCCAAGATTGCAGGTGCCCGACGCAAAATCGCTGAAATCGAGCGTCGAACCAAAGATCAACACATCGTTTCCTGGGCTCCCAATCACGCTTTGAAGGACAGCTATGTTGAATGGAGTGTAGGTCCCGACAGCATTTCCGATTCCAAGTTGCAATCCTTCGGCTAGAAACTCTGCATTGACGGTACGGACAGTGTTCGGCAGCTGTCCCACCCTCAGCGGTTGAGTTCCTGTAATCGTGCAGATAGTCAAGGTGGTGCCGCCAGTTTGGGTTACGCCAGCCATGCTATTGGCGACAGTACCAATGCTGTTTAAGGTCAAAGACTCAAATCCGTTTGTCGTGCCAGCGGCAGTCTGAATCGTAACTGTACCCATGTTCACATCCGACAACGTTCCCGTGATCGTGTCGATCGATCCACTGGTTGTGGCCGCGAGACCGAATTGCAACGTAAAGTCTACTGCTGTGCTGTTGATCGAGGATGCCGAGAAGTCCGCAGGCTCCTGGATCGCCGCGACTGTGATGTCGTTTACGCTACTCACCGTGCCAAACACATCCACGCCGCTGATGCCGCCGGCACTCAGGGTGGCGGTACCGGCCGCGAAGTTCGTCATATTGATCGTCTCAATACCCTCGAGCGACGTCGGAACGACATTCGCTGCCACACTAAACGACGCATTCAGAACGTCCGTACCCGCCAGACCATTGGCCGAGTCACCCGTCTGCAAGGTGGCGATCTGCTGTCCGACTTGCGGAACGAAAACGAGCGGTGCACAGAAATGATCGTCACCGGGTGTTCCCGCCAAGTTGTCCTGGTTCACCGTGAAAGTCACGCAACCATCGGAATTGCACGCATTGTTGGTTTCGTCGCAGACTTCGTTCTCCGCGCAAGGCGAATCACCCGCAACGCAAGCAAACAACGTGCAATTCTCCACCCCATTACAAAACTGCCCATCATCACATTGGGAGTCGAATTCACACACGATATCCCGGCATTGCTGGGATTGGGGGTCGCAGACCTGGGTGGGAGGGCAGGAGTCGGAGTGGGCACATTCGCCGCTTTCAGTGATGCACACATCGGCGGTGCACGCGATGCCGTCGTCGCAAGGAAGCAATTCATTCACACAAAGGCCATCTTGGCATCGATCCGCCGTGCAAAGATAATTATCATCGCATTCCGTGTCCGTCGTGCAGCCCGAAACATGCAGCCTCACGAAGTCCGAAGCCATTTCTCCGGTGTCAAGGTTTGTCACCGAAAGCTGAAAAACATACTCCCCCGGCAGCGTTCGCGAAAGAATCCGAAACGCCGTAGCGGGCCGCGAAGAATTGGACAAAATCACTTGCCCCGAAAACTCCGGCTGCGAATCCACCGTCCACTGATACCAGAGATCATCCTGCGTAAACCCCGCCTGGGCCGCGATTCCGTTCAAAGCATTCTGACCCGTCTTCCCCGGCTCGCCGCTGTAATACGAACCAAACGTCGCCGCGATCGGCACCAACCCGCCGGCCTCCACGCGAAGGGCACCGCTCGACCCCGAATAACGTTCCACGAAAGCGGCCACGTCTTCCAGGTCAACATCGCCGTCGGACTTCAAATCGAAAACGTTGCACGTCGCCGGGACCGAAAAATCCGGCCCCGAAAACCCCAGGCAAATCTGCAACGCGTAATAGTCGTACAGATCAACGTCTCCATCCTCATTAAAATCGCCGAACAATTCTCCCGCCGCCGATGTCGCCGCAGCACTCCCGATGACCGCCGCCCAAACCAACCCGATCCAAAATCGTCTCATGCTCAACTCGCTCCAATCGACTTTTCCAAAAAATGACGTGGTTTTTTCCTCTCCTCCAAAACCAGAATTCGCTCGAAAACCCATCGATTATTGGACTATCGATACGTCCAATAACCTCATTTTTGCCGCTTCGTACGTCCGATAGCCACGGCTTTTTATGGTTATAGGAAGTGCTCGAGTGTACCATCGGCATGGCCCCTCGCCAAGCGAAATCCGACCTTCCGGACCAATGGAATGCGCGGCAAATTTGTCGGTGAATTCAAACGGCGAGAGAGAGCGGCTTCGCTTGAGCCATAGTCGGCAAACGGGCGTTGGAAGAGATCATGCTTCCTACTCCAACGGCCACGAAGAATACGCGCAAACAGGAAGGTCGCGCAGCGATGCCACGACTTGGCCCATCGTTTGAAACGGAAAGGTTTTCAATAAGCGATCGACCACGCCCGGGACGCGCTTCCGTCCCCAGCCAAACTTCGCTCGCTTCACCCAGGAGATTCCATACCGCATCTCTCGAAACTCATTGGGATCAAACTCGTGAGGATGAAGATAGAGCGTCGCGGATTGCCCCGCGCGGGAATGCTGTTGCACCCCGCGTCGAATCAAACCATACGGCATCCATCGAAAATATCCGCCGCCGCCAACCGGAAGGACATGACCGAAGGCCCGCGCCGTCGCCACCGGCATCTCGATCAGCTCCCCTCCGTTCGGCGCTCTCACTTGATGCGGCACGCTCAAGGCTCCCGCAATGCCATAGCGTGGCATTACAATCGGAAAGATCGACGAGTCAAATTGAAATCCCGTTTCAATGAGAACATCCAACGCCCAAAGGGTCTTTCGGGTGATGGAGAACGCCGGGGCGCGATAACCCCGAATCGGCCGTCCACAAAGGTCTTCCAGCAGCTTTTTGGAATGCTCAACGTCCCCGCGAAAATCACTTGGCGTCTGCGTATGAATCAAACGATGACCGTATCCGTGGGATTGAACCTCGTGCCCGCGTGATTGAATTTCCCGGACCAAGTGGGGACATTTTTCGGCGGCGAGCCCAAGCACGAAAAAAGTCGCCTTCACCTTGTTCTCGTCGAGGAGATTGAGAATTCTCTTTGTACCACATTCAAAGCGACTGGTTAGCTCTCGCCGCGGGTCCAAATACGCTTGAGGCCAATCTTCGATATCGAAGGACAAGGCGTGGGAAGTTTTGACTGGTGTTTGAAGGCGGGTACCTATCACAGTCAGGGTCCTTATTCATTGCGAGTGTAATTTGTAAAGCATAAAGTCGATAACCATTTAGCTCACTTGCTTATCGGTCATAAACCAGAACCCATCGCACGAACGGTCGCCCAATCTCTTGGGCTGTGAAGTGCTGGTTTGACTCAGGGCAGTCGGTCCGATATGATTGGGGGTCGGAGACGTGGTTGCTTCGATTCCCTGCAAAGTTCGCTCAAGGGGTGAAGCGAACAGCGGTACCTTTGACCTAAAGGGTCCGAAAATGGCTGGGGGGAATCATCGATCTTTTTTCGCTAAGCCCATTCATTCCAGAGTGCCTCTTTTGACAGAAGTGCGTAGATATTTCACATTTGGCTCGGACCGCCTGACTATAACCCACTGTCAGCCGGAGGCCATTTTATCGCCACGTGATAGAAGCTGTCGGGAGGGGATGAAGCATGTTTAGAGCTAATTCTGTATCTGCACGTTGTTTGCGCGGACTCTCCGCGCGGAATGTATCGAATCGAATTCAGGTAGCCTTGAGCAATGGATTTTTCGTTGCGCTATCTGTAATTGCATTGGGGCTTTGGGTAAAACCGGCGACAGCGTGGGCCGGTAGTCGGGTTGGGGGGACGTCTCAAAACCGTCCGGGTACATCAACCGGAGTACAGCGTCCTCCTCGGCCGGGCCAAACCAATCAACCTCAGGGCGACGTGGTGACTGCGTCGGCTGTACCGTGCGTCCCCATGTTGTATGGCGACGTGACCAATGATGGTCAGCGCGATCTCGACGACACGATTTGCATGCTCGATGGCTTTGCGGGCAGTTTTGTAAGCTGCGCGTTTGAGTTCGTGGACATTTATCCATGCGACGGCGGCGACGGCATCATCAATGTCGACGACCTCAACGCGGTGCTGGCTTCCTTTCGGGGTCAGCCGGTTTGTCCGGATCCTTGTCAACCGTGCGTGGGTAATGTCCCTCCATTGGCGAACGCAGGTCCGAACCTTTCCGGCTTTCTTGGCGATTCGATTGGTTTCAGCGGCACCTTGTCGAGTGACTCGGACGGGATTCTCGTTGAACATGAATGGGACTTCGGCGACGGTAGTCGATCAAACGAGGTTTCGCCGCATCACACATACACCAATGTAGGGACTTTCACGGTTTTGTTGGCCGTCTTGGATAGTTGCGGCGCCGTTCGTTCGGATACGGCCTCGGTGACGATTTCGCAAGCGCCTTGCGGAGGCAATCATCCGCCGATCGCCAGCGCCGGCGCGGATCGCACCTCAACCGTGGATACAGTTCTCACTTTCGTCGGGGCCGGTTCGACAGACCCGGATAACGCTATCGTCTTCTATTGGTGGAATTTCGGTGACGGATATGCCACGGGTTGGCAGCCGGCTTCCTCGGCCCAGCATGCGTATGATAACCCCGGCAGCTATGTGGTCACGCTTTGGGTTCAGGATGTTTGCGGGGCTGTTTCCACGCCGAATGAGGCCGCGGTGCAAGTTCAAGGCGGTCCGTGTAACGCCAACCATCTTCCCTCCGCGCAGCCTGGTGGAGCGCGAATTGGGGAAGCAGGAGAGAACCTGGTTTTCGACGGAACATTCTCAACCGACACAGACGGTTGGATTGCGACTTACGCCTGGAATTTCGGCGACGGATCGGCGGGGAATGGACCGGTCATGGAACATGCTTACGCGGACGAGGGTACTTATTCAGTGACACTAACTGTCACTGACAATTGTGGGGGGACGAATGCCCGCACGGCGGCGGTGACGATCAGCGCATCGTCTGACGTTGATTATGTTTCCGTGGATCCCAAACTGAGTGCGTTCCTTGTGGGGAGCGTGGGGACCGTTCAGGGCGTGGCGGTCTCGCCGAATGGACAGAGATTGTATGTCGCCTCGAGGGAGTTCGGCGTGGTGGAATTCGACGTGATCGATCCGCGAACGCCGCGATTTCTACGGACGGCGAAGGCTTTTCAAAATGCCGAGGGCGCGTGGGTCAACGGTTCGTATTTGGTGACAGGCGGTAGCACCAGCACAGCGGGCGTGTGCCCGCTGAGTACTTACGCTACACACAACGAGCATTGGACTGGATTGGGTTCGGGAGCCCAGGGAGTTGCGTTACACGGTAATTTGGCGGTCATCGCCGCAGGATCGGCGGATGGGAACCCCAACGGCGGTTTGCGGGTGATGAACCTCGCCAATCCGACCGCTCCTCCGCAATCGACGTTTGCCATGTTCGCGCGGGGCGTTGCGTTGTCGAGTGACGGACGGCGGGCTTATGTCGCGTCCGGAGCTCCTTCCGGCACTAACCCGGGTGGACTTCGCATCATCGATATAGGGGTAAATCCTCCGCGGCAACTCGGCGCTTTGGCACCCATCGGTACAGACAACTCGACGGACATCGTGCTCAATAGCGCCGGGACGATAGCGTACCTTGCTGATTTCGGCGGAGGTCTTCGCATCGTCAACGTGAGCAACCCGGCTTCACCGCAACATCTGGCGAGTATTTCGACCAATGGATCTGCGAATCGCATCGCCCGATCCGGAAACCTGGTCTTCGTGGCAACGTCGTTAGGCAGTCCAGGTGTTCGCATCTTTGACGTGAGCAATCCTTCCTCCCCGGTGCAGGTGGGAAATGTGGCCGGTGCGTTCTACGATGTGGAGGCGTACGGGAACTACATGTTCCTTGCGGGCGGGGGACAGGGCTTCCAAATCGTGGACGTTTCCGTTCCAAGTCAACCGCTGACCGTGGCTTCCGTGGGGAGCAGCCTCGGCAGTCGAACGGCTTGTGCATCGGATGGGTCCACCGTAATCGTCTCTGGACCCCAGCTCGGGCTTACGGATGTTTTGGAGATTGGCTCGGTCCCTGATCTTAGTGAACCCGGTGGAATGCGAGTCGTGGTGAACAAGGTATCACAAATCGGATTCGGGGCGAACGATGTAGCCATGCACGGCGACTTAGGATTCCTGGCGTCCACTTCAAGTGGGCTGAAAATAGTAGACCTTTCCAACCCAGCCGTTCCGCACGTTTTGTCCACGGTAAACTTGTTCGCTCGCGGGGTTGGGGTTTCGAGTAATGGACGATGGGTTTTTGTCGCGGCTCAATTCGATGGACTCAAGGTCGTGGATGTACTGAATCCAGCGGCTCCGGTGGTCCGAGCAACGTTGGACACCCCTGGGAATGCCAGCGACGTGGCACTAAGTGATGACGGGAGTCGGCTGTATCTGGCCGACTACGCGGGTGGTATGCACATTTTTGATGTCGCTAACCCTGTTCTTCCGCGATTGCTAGGAACTTATTCGACGGGCGACGCCGGTCCTGCAAGTTGGGTCGCCACGATTACCATCGGCGGCGAGCCCTATGTGATGCTATCCGGCGGATTGAACGCTCAATTCGTTCACATCGTTGATGTCGGCACCGCTCAAGCCCCCACTAAGGTTGGGTTTATCCCAGCTACGGGGGCGATTGCGTCATTCGCCCATTACGGCCTCATCCCTGCTGGAACCTTTGGCTTGATGGTGGTGGACCTCTCGGATCCAACCCATCCGGTCACGGATTCCACCGTTCGGACGCCTGGGTCCGTGCAGTCGGCGGCGGTGGTTGGCAATCAAGTGTTTTTGGGTGATTCGGCAGCGGTGGTCGATGTGGTGTGTTTGCAGCCTGAGCCCTAAAAGATCCTGGCACAGGTGAAGTTATTCTCGCGGCGGCGACTGTTCTTCAGTCGCCGCTGTTTTTTTTCGCCTCGATCGCAATGCTTCGCGCAACAGGAATTCGATTTGAGCATTGAGGCTGCGAAGATCGTCCTTCGCCCAAAGGTGGAGCTGCTCCATCAATTCCGCCGGAAGGCGCAGCAGAAAAGGCTTGCGGTCGGCCATGAGCGCACCCGTCTTGTTTAGGTGTAAAGCGTTCCGGCGTTGACGATCGGCTGAGCGGGTGAATGGGCGCAGAGCACAACCAAAAGATTGCTGATCATGGCGGCCTTTCGCTCGTCGTCTAATTCGACGATCTTGTGTTGTTCCAGTTTGGCAAGGGCCATCTCCACCATGCCGACCGCGCCTTCGACAATACGACTTCTGGCGGCCACCACGGCTTCCGCTTGCTGACGCTGCAACATCGCCCCGGCGACTTCCGGCGCGTAAGCCAAGTGGCTGATCTTCGCTTCCTCCACGGACACTCCCGCACGGATGACACGGTCTTGCACCTCGCGTTTCAGCGTGGCGGAGACTTCGTCAACGCTCCCACGAAGAGAGATTGTATCGCCTTCAAACGTGTCATACGGATACGACATGGCCAGGTGGCGCAGGGCGGCTTCGATCTGAACTTTCACGAAGCTCTCGTGGCTTTCGACATCGAAAACGGCCCGTGCGGTGTCGATCACTTTCCACACCACGACGGCGGCGATTTCAATGGGACTTCCGCGCAGATCATTGACCTTGATCCGTTCGGCATTCAAGTTGTGAGCGCGGAGCGAAACTCTGGCGATCAAGAACAACGGATTCGCCCAGTTCAGCCCGGGCGTCGTTACCGTTCCGCGATATTGACCAAAGAGGGTCATGACGCCGGCGATGTTGGGTTGCAGCGCAAAGAATCCGAAAATCAAGGTCAACCAAAACAGCGTGACCAAACCCCAGGCGACGATGGGAATGAGCTTTTGTGATGGGATGACCCAATACCCGGCATAAACCAGCAATCCACCAGCGGCCAGCAAGACCGCAACCATGACCCAGCCATTGGCTACCCGCATGTTATTTTCCCGCGTTTCCATAAAAATTCCTCCTTTTTTGTTATCTATATGATATCACAAATATATCGCACGTCAAGTAATAATCTGTATGGGCTTGTTTTTCTAAATGGCACGGCAAACATTATTGGGACGTTTGGTCGTTGTTGACCCGGTTTAGCGAGGATCGATAAGATTGTGAGTTGGGGGAGACGACAGCAAGTGGGCATCGATCGGCAAAGTGTGGTATTGGTGAGAAAGCGGGGCACGAATCGGATTTCGTGTTCACGCTTTTTGGCGGTTTTTGCAATTCTCAATTTCGTTTGTGGATTGGGTAAATCGAGGGGTGGTGAAATCGGCCCGGACATCATTGCGGCTGAGATCACTGCGGTTTCGGATTACGTTAGCGTCGGGGACTTCGCCGGGATCACGATGACGATAACGTCTTGCAATGCGGGGGATGAGGTGGCGGACTGGTATCCGCTTCCGAGCAATCGTCATCCGGTGATCGCTCAGAATATGTACCGCCTGATGGACGGACAGTTGAAGCAGATCGGTCAGGCGTGGGTGAAGCATGGTTTTGCGGCGTTGCAGAATCCGACATGTTATCTTGATTGCATTCCTTCGCACCCCAACGCCCTAGGAGTTCACTGCTCCGATCCATATCAGTCGAGTCTCAACCGCGGTCCTGAACTGGGTCGTCGAAGCGAAATCAACCCGGTGACTGGATTTTTTGACGGACCCACTGCGAATCGTCACGTCGGGCACATTCATACGTCGCTCAGTCACGCCTTGCAGGTGAAGCATTCAGACCTGGCAATTCCCGGAGCGCGGTATTTTGTGGAGGTTCAGTATGTTGGGGCGGACGATGCGTTGGCGGGGAATGGAAACAACAATGTGTCTTATCGTGAGCAGTTCATGTCCGGGACGCCGGGAAATTGGAATTTTGCAAATACGGGAGGGACGATGCGGCGAACGCCGGCGATTTATGCTTGGCCTGGGGCGGCGTGGTCGGTGGTGGATTCCTGGCCTGAGGACGGTCGGATCATCGTGTCCTACAAGGTGACGGACTTCGGCGGAGGTCAGTGGCGGTACGATTACGCGGTGTACAACATGAACAGCGACCGGGGGATCGGTTCGTTTTCAGTGCCGGTGGGTGTCACCAAGGTCGGAAGTATGGATTTTTACGGCGTATTGTCCCATGAAGAGGACCTGGAAGTGACCAACGATCCGTGGGAAACGGAGGTCCGGCAGGGCAACGCGACGTGGTCGACTTTGGCGTATCCAAGCGTTCGGGCGAATCCGATTCGATGGGGTACAATGTACAATTTCTGGTTGTTTTCTGATTCTCCGCCGGTGCCATCGTATGTCACTCTAGGTCGGTTCAAACCCGGGACCCTTCCGCTGTTAAGGGCCTTGGTCATGGCCCCATCCGCGGGCGATTGCAATCGAAACGGGCGAAGCGATGATCTGGACATCGCCGTGGGGTTCAGTCGCGATCTCGACGAAGATGGTTTGCCGGATGAATGCGAAGTGTGCGGGCATTCGATGGCGTGCGGCGAACAGGATCTATGCGCGGTTCATTCGTGCGTCGACGGCTGGTGCGCGCATACTCCGCTGACGTACGGTGACACCAACCAGGACGGATTGGTGAGGCTCAATGACATCGAATGCGCCGTCAACGGATTCGGACGGTATTCGTTGTGCCCAAAAGCGGATGTGTACGGCTGCGACACCGACGGAGGGGTCGACATGCGCGACGTGCTGGCGATCATCGAGGCGTTCGAAGGATCGGACGCTTGCTGCGAACCGTAGTGAGTGTCGGAAGCTGATTTTATAGATCGCCCGAATGTTGAGCCGGGGCGGGGCGAATCGCGTCGAAAGTCCAGACATACGGCTCGGGTCTTGGCACCGGTTTTACTTTCGCTGTGCCGACACGTTAGGCCAGTGTGCGCGGCGCGAGGCCGCAGTGCGGGAGGGTGCGGAAACCGGTGGACGATCGTGTGGACGGCACTGCGTGGCATCGACCATCGGAAAAAACCGCTCGACCAAGGAGCGTGAGTATTGAATCACGCTCTCCACCAATTCGAAGTTCATGACGCCGCCCAGGTAGTAGGTGCACTGCTTTCCTTGTAGCGCCTCAAGCCGTTCGTAGAAACCGCTTGCCATGTCCTCCGCAGAGACATGTTCAAAATAGGGCCATTGATCGAACGTATGCCATTCATCCTTTTGGATATCGCCACCCAAGCGCCGGACCGATTCGTGCACGCGGACGAGCAACTCCGTCTCGATCTGTGCTTCGCTCCAGGCCGGGTCGACGCGAGAGTAAAACTGCACGAAGTCGCTATCTGCCATTTGTTTGGTGATGGCCCAAGGGGTTCCGATAGGCGCGAGCGGAATGGTGCATGCAATCGGCCGCTCCGAACCGATGCCGGGGATAAGGAAAGACGTAAGGCAATAGTTGTAGCGCTCAATCCGTCCGAACAGCGTCTCTTCTTCGGACGACAAAGTCATGAAGGTAGACAACACGTTGCCGGTCAACGGGCAGGTCAACAACAGGTAATCAAATTCCAATTCGTCCTCGTGGGTATTGACTTCATTTAACTTCTGCTGTTCGTGGGTAAACCGCACACGTACGCCTTGCTCGCTGCGCTCAATCCGATGGATGTTCACGTCGGTGCGAACATTTAGATCCCAGGCGACGACCTCCCAAAGCCGCTGAAAGCCGCGCACGAATCGTTTGGGCCAGGGAATAAAGCTCGTCGGCGGAAAGGCTTTGAGACACAGAGGCACGAAAGTTGCAAGGCTCATGTACTTCAGCGCGTAAGGGGTGGCGATCTCGTGCAGATAACCGTAGCCCATGACTGTAATGGGAATCTCAAACAACGGCGACAAGCATTCCAAACCGTTTCGCTGCAACCATGTGGCGAACGGAACGCAGAGTTCCGGGAATTTGTGGATGTTCTGTAACCCTGGCGGATCAATCACCGCACCGAGACGAAACCGCAAGCGGACGTATTTGAGGCACGCGGCCAAAAAGCGAATCGGGCTTACGTCCCGCACCACGGCGTCCCAGAATTCACGGAAGACCGGTTTGGCCATGGAATCATCGGGAAACTCGATCACTGTGCCGGGCCGTTCCGGGTAGAGTTTCGCGCCGACCTCCTTGGCCAACCGAAGCGTCTCGTGATACGCAGGTGTCACATAGTTGGCACCGAGGTCGAAGCTCTTGTAGTCTTCCGTAACGGTCAAACACAGCCCGCCGACGCGGCCCTGCTTTTCCAAGACCAACACGTCACGATATCCGCGTTGTTTCAAAAAATAAGCGGCAGAAAGTCCCGAAGGCCCAGCGCCCACGATCACAATGCGCGTGAACGGGTCGTGCGGTAAAGCAAACGCCGAGGATTCAGAATGTTGCGACGACAAAGTTGCGCCCTTTATGTTTGAGTAAGTCCCTTGATGTGGGACCCGCGGGCAATATCCTAATGTTACAGAACCATTCGGAACAATACTCGGGTTTTCAACGAAGCCGATCGAAGGGAGAATATCAATTTCCGCGTAGACATTGGACGACCTCATTCCCGATCGTGCCTGGAAGGTAGCCAGGGCGGCCAAGATCGCTAAGCTCTTCAATTGGCGTTTACAGAAAACCGATGGTCTCAACCTGAAAGGGCGTTCGTCGTCCGACCTTACGGCAGAATTGACGATAGCCGGGCTTGAACACGAGGCCAGTTTTGAGGAAAAAGCGGTATCGGGCGACGGCGGTTTTTTCGTTTGACCCGAAATAGTACATCTTGCCCTTGATAGGTGGACCATAGGGTCCGACACCGGGATGATAACCGAGCTTGATTCGGCTTTTGCTTGGCAAAGTTGGGCGGCCCTTCCGGTTCCGGCGGGTTTGCTTAGAATGGCGATCGGAGTGGAGTGAAGTTCGCCGCGTTTGGATTTGAAGGAAACGGATCTAAACGTCTCGCATTGGCCGGAGTGGCGGAATTGGCAGACGCGCGGGATTCAAAATCCCGTGCCCGCAAGGGTGTGAGGGTTCGACTCCCTCCTCCGGCAGTCAAAGTTAGGTACATTCAGGCGAGCTGTGGGTTTCAACCTGCGCCGAATAGCGATTGAACCCATAAACCAGAAAGCTCAGCAACCCGAGTCCGGTCAACCATATCGCCAACAACGCAAGGAAAATCGCGCGGCTGCCCGTTGCGGCGTAGGCCTTGAAGGGAAAGATGTTGATTGCGTGCAAACGCTGAACCGCTTCGCGCGAGGTGACTATATGATGTGTCACTTGCCGTTCCTGGATAGGCGGGATCGACTCGTAGCTTGGGCGGCCCCATGCGTGGAGAATGATATTCCGAAAACGGGAATAGAGTTGCGATTCCGCCGGTCGCCAGACATAGCCGTCGGGGATCGTCCCGTGCCGGCGATCTTGAAAGAACTCCAACCCGAAACTGTAGATGATCGACGCGACTTGAACGCACACGCTCACAGCGGCGAGGACGATCACCGCGCGGGGCAGCCGCGGTTGCTTCATCAAGGGAATCAAGGCCAACACGCAAAACCCCATGGCCGATGCCAGATAGCGTGGTCCCCAGGCCAAATCCCCCGCCCAAAAGGTGTACCACGAGTGAAATAGGAGAGTGCCGACGAATGGCACTGCAATCGCCACGGCAAGGCGCCGTTGCACGCGCCACAGGCCCAAGAATCCGGGAATGGCGGCCAGGAGTACGGGATTGAAAAGAAATAAACTTTTGCCGGGGCTGAAGAGCATTCCCGATAGGCCTATCAGCAGCGGGGTATCGAAAAGCTTGACGCCGCCCGGCTCGTCCCAATGGGCGATTGCATATCCCGTCTCCCACACCGATCCAAATCGCGATTGGTTATATGCAGCAAGCAGCGCGACAAACGGACCGACCCCGATCAGCACCGCGAAGAGCCAATGTGTGGCACGTCGAATACGCTCTGCGGCGCCACGGGCATCGAAAAGATCGTAGCCCAGCGCGACGAGACCCAGCGGCACGGTCATGGCCACCGATGACACTCGAAATGTCAGGGCCACACCCATCGCCGCCACCGCCAAGAGACGAAAGCGGAACTGATTCGTATTCCAAGCACGCCGAATAGCCCAAAGGCTGCCCAGCACGCACACCGCGACCTGCGATTCTTCGTACGTCGTCACGCTGTGATGCCAGTGCATGGTCGCCAGCCCGTAGACGATGGCCACCAGAAGCGCCGTGCGCGCGTCTTGGGATCCGTCGCGCGCCAGGGTGTAGACCAGCACAATCGCAAACGCGCCAAAGGCGGGAAACAGCGTGAGCGAAGCCAAAAATTGCCCGATCTGATCCGCGCGGGCGGCGCTTTGATGGGCAACCGCGGCCACAGCGCGACCGGCGAGCACATAGGGCAACAGGCATACCGATTGCGCCGGGCCGTAATAGGAGTAAGGTTTTCCGTCACCTCCGACGGCGAAGAGCAGCGTTGTACCCGGCACCAAGTCAACCCAGCCGGTATCAACCAAGCGTGAGGCCACCGACCAGCGCACCTGGGTGTCACCGATCAAGTCTCCGGAAGACGTAAGGGCATACAGCAAAAAGAAACCGGCGAACAATCGCAGGAGGACGGACCGAGTCATCAGAAACCATTTGTACATGTCGGTGATGGTACCGCAAACGGAAGCGAAGCAGCACTTCTGACGTGAGCGAGTGACTCTATGACCGCATAAGTAGGGCAGGTCGTTGTTTTGCGGCAGCGGAACGTTGACCTGCCTTGATTCAGCGGCATGTGAACTTTCCGGCATCGCCGGAAAAACCACCTGCCCTACCCCTAGACCGCCATAATTGTCACGGACTCCCTACGTGATGAGGCCATGAGTCGGGTCATCAACTCGACATCCTTCACCAATTCAAATGATCAAATTGCGAAATCCCCGTTCCACTTCATTCCCAAAGCCCAGGTCTCGCCAGCGTCCCCTTCTCTCGCCCACGACCCCGACTTTCGTCTCCCTCCTTCGATTGTCCCCGCACTTTTCCATTGGCCGTCTCCGGCACGCTGGTCATCGGATCAACCGTACCGGTCAATGGATCACCGACCTGAATCGCTTCCAGTCGCCGTGTCACCTGCTCCACGTATTCTTCTGAAACATCAAACCCGATATATTGCCGCCCTAGCTTCTTTCCCACGGCCAAGGTCGTTCCACTTCCCGCGAATGGATCAAGCACCAAATCTCCCTCGTTCGAACAGGCCCGAATGATCCGCCCCAAAAGTTGCTCCGGCATCTGACACCCGTGAAAACCGGCCCGCTCCTTGAACGTCCCGCACACCCGCGGAAAATACCACGTGTCACTATCCGCCGAAAAACCCTCCGGCACATCTTGAGGCCGCAAAATCCACGTGTCATCCGGGACGCGACCCTTCGGATTGGCTCGCTTGTCGGCATAAACCAACTGCCGCGCTGATGGCACTCGAATGGCCATGTCGTTAAAGGTGAAGCTTTTGGGATCACGCACAAAGTGAAACAAATGGGCGTGCGACCGGGTGAATTTGGCATTGCAATGCACCCCAAACGTATAGTACCACACCACCCAACTGCGACAGGTCAACCCCAACTCCCGCGTCGCCAGCACCTTCAACTCCGCCGCGTATTCATCCCCAATCGCCAACCAAAACGCCCCATTGGGCTTCAACACCCGAATGACTTCCCCGATCCACTTTTTCGACCAACCCAAATAATCCTCCACCGACCGCCGGTCATCGTATTGGTCATACGCATACCCGATGTTAAACGGCGGATCGGCAAAGCAGAGATCAACCGACCCCGCATCCATCTTGGCCATTTGCGATACGCAATCGCCCGCAAGAACAGCATTTTCGAACCTGACTTGATCGTTAGGCGGCAGTGCCGTTTGGGTGGACTTTTTCGACAGTTTTTTTGTTTTTGTCGCCATAACCAATTCCCCTCGTTGTTCCCGAAAAAAACCGTCCTGTTACACCGCGTCCAAAAACGCGGCGCGAAATAAAATCGCTATTCGCCCTTGCTTTGCTAACAAAATCCTAATATAATCGCCATTGTGACGAATGTCCAGAGGGCTGTCTGAATGATTCTTCGATCGGTCGACAATCCTCCGAATCCGTACGACACGCGGTGCGTCGAGTGGTTGGAACCGCCGCCGACCGCGCGATTGGAGGTCTACGAAGAAACCGCGAGTTCGATTCTTTCGGAAAACGACAGCCCGGACTTGCCGTTCCGTTGGTCCGTGAACCCGTACCGTGGGTGTCAGCACGCATGCGCTTATTGTTATGCAAGACCGTATCACGAATATCTAGGTTACGGTGCCGGGACGGATTTTGAAACCAAGCTGGTGGCGAAAATCAATGCCCCGGAACTTTTGGAGAGGGCCTTTCGCGGAAAAAAATGGCAGCGAGAATCTGTGAATTTCTCGGGCGTGACCGATTGCTACCAGCCGATGGAGGCTTGTTATGAACTGACGCGGCGATGTTTGGAGGTGTGTCTCGAATATGGCAACCCGGCCGGGATCGTGACCAAGGGTTTTTTGGTCGTGCGTGATGCGGAGTTGCTGTCGAAACTCAATCAAGTCTCGTCGGCCAGGGTTTATTTGAGTATTCCGTTTGCGGATGCAGGAATGGCCAAGTTGATCGAGCCGCAAGCGCCGACGCCGTCGCGGCGGTTCGAAGCCATTCGACGATTGCGTGAATGCGGAGTGCCAGTAGGTGTCATGGTCGCGCCGATTATTCCGGGTTTGAACGATTCCGACATTCCCAAAATCTTGGAACAGGCCGCCGAAGCGGGTGCGCAATCAGCGAGTTACACGGTTTTGCGGTTGTCGGGAAGCGTGGAACCGGTTTTTCTGAGTCGCATTCGAGAGGTACTGCCGCTTCGGGCGGAACGGATCATTTCGCGATTGGGGGAAATCCGCGGCGGGAAGTTGACCGACTCGCGCTTTGGCCACCGTATGCGCGGCGAAGGAACCTATTGGGAGAGTATTCGGAGTTTGTTTTCTTTGATGAAGAAAAAATACGGTTTTGAATCGATTCCGTACCCCACTGCGCCGGAAGAAGTCGCCCCACCGGAATCGCGCGAGACATCGGATCAACTGGAGTTGCCGTTTCTTTGAGAAATCAATTCAATCATTGCTGTTGAGCGAACAGCGTCCTATGATTTCATGGAAAGCGAGGCAAGCACATGATCCGACACGAGGATGACGAAATGGGGCGATTTTCGGTTGATATCGAACTGATCAATAGCGGCGATATGGAGAAGATGGTGGCTGGTGAAATGCCGCCCGACAAAGTGAGAAAGGCGACGATTCGCGGGGTTGTGGACACGGGGGCCACGCGGTTGGTGATTTCCGCCAAAACTGCTCAAACTCTGGGACTTCGCACGCTCGCGGAGACGGCCGTCCGATACGCCGACGGTCGAACGTCACAGCGCAAAGTGGCCGGTTATATTCATTTGACGTGCCTCGGTCGAAGCGGCGTATTCAACGCGGTGGTCGAGCCGGACCGAGATTCGGCGCTAATCGGAGCGATAGTCTTGGAAGACCTCGATCTCGTCGTTGATTGCAGCCGCCAGACGCTGGCCCCGCGCGATCCGAAGCAAATCATTTCGGAAATTGAGTAGCTTGTAGGGCAGGTCATCAACCTGTCTTTGCGAGTATTTGCCCCGCCAATACCCTGAGAGGGTTTGTGCGAAGACAATTCCGAACCGTCCGCCAAGTTGTGACGAGGAAGGTTCAGGGCTAGAATTGATCGACACGTAGGATTCTCCGCGTCGGAGAAACCGCGATTGCCACGAACTTCAAGGGGATTGTCGTCGCGGAGCAGAAACTATGATGGCCCGCCGTCGATGTTCAGCACCCTCGCCGACGATGGCCGCATTGCTTGCGTTCTTCGCGGTATTCGCCGACGCCTCCCGATCTCAGGCCCACATAGAGGTCAATGTCACCCGAATCGGTTTTCCAACGATCCATTCCGGCGACGTGGTTCGATCCGGCGCTTGGACTCCGATCGTGGTGGATGTGGCTTTGGTCAATCAGCCCGTGTTTGATGGGTTTGTTCGTCTCGCTCAATTCGACACCGATGGCGACGCCGCCTTCGACGAATTGGAAGTCCACATTCGCGCCGAAACCGGCGGATCGCAGAGAGTGACGCTCTATGCCCTTCCAAACTTTCAAAAAGGGCAGGGAAAATTCGACGTCGAACTTCAGACCATGGCCCGAGAAACCGTGGAGGTCGTCTGCCAGGGCGAACTCACTCGAAGAGCGCGAGCCGCGCAACCTTCGCAACTCATTTCCGACGATGATCTCGTGATCTTGTCCGTGGGAACGGGGACCATGGGACGCCTGGCCGATCTGGTCAACGTGAACATCGGCGGCGCTTTTCGTCGCCCCCTTCATGTTGGCCACATCAGCCCGACCGAGCTCCCCGAACACTGGATCGGTTTGGAATCGGTCGATGTCATCCGCTGGGAAAACGCCAACGTCAACGAGCTTACCGAAAAGCAACTCACCGCACTGCTCGACTGGGTCCGGGAAGGAGGAACGCTTCTCATCATGTCGGCTCCTGCCGATGGCTCTTTCGCCGCCAAAAAGGTTCTGGATGCCGTCATGCCCACCGATCTAGGTCAAGTCATCACGCTCACCCGCTTGGAGGACAAGGTATATGATCGTCTGCTGTGGAGTGACGATCAGGACCCAACTCACGAAGGATTCACCCCGCCGGTCTCAGCTCTGCGATGTGCCCACCGCAAGGATTCCTCGGTCATCGCCCGCGATGATACGGCCAATACGGACTTGATCACCGCGCGGGTTGAAGGGCGGGGACGAATCGTCTTTGCGGGTTTGACCGAGAAGAATCTCTTTCAGGGCAACGGCAGCGCCGTGGCGTTTTACCGTCGGATTTTCCGACTCGCGCGTGCGGAAGACAATCGCCAGGATCGCCCCGAAGCGCTGGCCCTTTATCCTTACGTGTTGTCCGCCGTGTCCTTTTATCGCTCCGGCGGAATGTACCTCGGTCTTGCAGCACTCTTCTCGGTGGCCTACGTCCTAGTGGCCACCCTCGGATCCTGGACCTTTCTCACCTCTCGCGGTTGGCGACGTCACAGCTGGACGATGTTCGGCGCCGTCGCCGCACTCGCAACATTCCTCAGCATCGTCGGGGTCAATTGGGTTCGAGGAATCGGGGATCACCTCCATCAGATCACCGTGATCGACGCAGAAGCCGGACAAAACGTCGGACGTGCCTCCATTTTCTTCGGGATCAAAACCAGCACCGACAAACTCCTCGATCTCTGGTTGCCGTCCGATCCCGTTGCGATGAGTGAACCACGGGCAACGCCTTGCTACCTGCGACCGATCCCCACCGGTGCAGCCATCGGCGATGATTCGGGGAGCTTCGTCGACCCCCAGGAATATCAGCTTCGACCAACCACCGCCGTTCTCGAAAACGTTCGCCTTCGAGCCACTCTGAAGCAAATCGAGGGTCGTTGGCAAGGGCGTTTGGGCGGTAAAGTCACCGGCCAGATCACCATCAAGGGCAGCTCGGGCAACCTCGTCAATTGGCTCATGACCGACGATAGCTACATCGTCAACGAACTCGGAGTAGAACTTCAGGACTGTTACCTCCTTCAGCCGATGGTCGATGTGTTTGCCCCGGCGAGTCAACCCGGACAATTCGAGGATGATCTTCTGCGAGATGCGCGAATGTATGCCTTTCCCATCGGGAATCTCCCAGCAAACGGCAACAGAGTTTTATTGGCCGATCTCTGCCACAAGGCGCCGCCAAGTCAGAAGACCTTTCAATTTTCCAGGGATTGGCAGCTGGAAGCCGCCCAAAAAAGATGGGGCGCCGCTTTTCGGATTACGTTGGACGCTTTTCGTTCCAGCGCTTCCGATTCCGGTGGCAGCACATTGGGCAACGAACAAAACGCCCTCCTGCTCGCGTCCACCCTCGGCGAATTGGCGGTCGAGCGTCCATCGGAATTATTCAGTGCTCGAACATGGTCGCGAAGCCTTCTTCGCCCTCTTGACCTGAGGGAACGACTTCAACGTGACTGCGTGATTCTGGTCGGTTTCGCCGAAGGTCCAGGTCCCGTTCGGCTTCATCGCCGACAAGGTGATCGACTTTTTATGCCCCTCGAACCCGATCCCCAAAAATCCTGGACCATGTACCGCATCCGTATTCCCGTTACGCTTATCGCTACGGCCGAACCGGTGGATAACGGCGCCGCGGATGGAGATTCAACAAACGGCGGGTAAACGAAACCGCTCCATCATAATTGAGGAATGTCCCTTGATCGTCCAAACCATCAATCTCACCAAACGCTACGGCAAACTGACCGCTCTCAACAACCTTCAGCTCAACATCGAGGAGGGCGAAAGCTTCGGTTTCATCGGACCCAACGGCGCAGGCAAGACCACGACGATCAAGATCCTGGCGACCCTACTTCAACCCACCTGGGGTGAAGCTCGCATCTGCGGCCACGTCGTCGGATATGAATCCAGAAAAATCCGCCCGTTGATCGGTTATGTCCCGGATTTCTTCGGTGCCTACGAAGACATGGTTGTAGTCGAATATCTTGAGTTCTTTGCCAGCGCTTACAACATCGCCGGTAAACAGCGAGCCCGCGTGGTGGAAGACGTCTTGGAACTCACCGACCTCGCTTCCAAACGCGACGCCCTGGTCGATAGCCTCTCGCGCGGTATGCAACAACGGCTCAGTGTCGCTCGCGTCCTTCTCCACGATCCGAAAGTTTTGCTTCTCGACGAACCCGCCAGCGGCCTGGACCCTCGTGCACGAATCGAAATGCGCGAACTCCTGAAAGAGCTTCGCCGCATGGGAAAAACCATCATCATTAGCTCACACATCCTGCCCGAACTGGCCGACCTGTGCACGACCGTCGGCATCATTGAACAAGGCCAACTCCTATTCCACGGTCCCATCGCTGAAATCATCCGCCGCGTGAAAACGGGCACCAAGCTGCACATCCGCGTGACCGAACAACAAGATCTCGCCGCTCTCCTCCTCCAACGCACCAAAGGCATTCGCGCTGTCTCTCAAATGGACGGCAAACTCCTCGTCGAACTCGAACAACCCACCCACGATTTCACCCCCATCGCCAAACTCCTCCTCGACAACAACTTCCGCATCCGCGAGCTACATGAAGAGGAAGTCAACCTCGAAACCGCCTTCATGCGCATGACCAAGGGCATGGTGCAGTGAGAACGTCATGAACTCCATTGTCCGCCGACTTGGTCTATCCTTTTGGTATCTCCTTCCCGCCAATCCCATTTTGGTCCGCGTTGTCCACGGCGCTTCTCGGAGACCGCGCCATCTTTGGCTACGACTCGGCTACCTCACCGCCATCGTTGCCGTCATCCTGCTCTCGCTTTTCAATCCCGCGATTGAAGGAAACACCTCGCTCGGAAACCTCGCCAAAGCCGCCTCCCGAACCTTTCAATGGGCCTCCGTCACCCAACTCGCCCTCATGTGCTTCCTCGCTCCGGTCTTCACCGCCGGCGCCATCACCCAAGAGCGAGACGCCCAAACCATGAACATCCTTCTGTCCACCCCGCTGACCAATGCTCAAATCGTCTTCGGTTCGCTCATGAGCCGACTCTATTTCGTCATCATGCTTTTGATATCCGGCCTGCCGGTTTTCCTGATGACCATGATCTACGGCGGCGTGACCGCGTCTCAAGTTTTTGGAAGCTTTGCTCTCTCCGCTTCCACCGCATTCCTCACCGGCGCTCTGGCCATCTTCGTCGCCATGATGGGCGTAGGTACGAGAAAAACCATCTTCTCCTTTTACATGTTGATCGGGTTATACCTACTCGCTTTTTATCTATTTGGAATGCGAAAAGAGACTTGGGTCGGGGCCTCTCCCCCCAACATCTCCGACCAGAAGATGAGTTGGCTTGCCCCGGTTCATCCTTTCCTCGCTCTCGAAGTCGCACTCAATCAAGTGAACGCTCCGCCCCACGCACACCTCACCGACCATTCTGCTATCGGTCGCTACATGCTGGCCTATCCATCCGCGGCCTACACGACGTGGACGTTGCTTCTCTCCTTCGTGATGACCTTGGCCAGCATGTTCCTCGTCCGACGCGGCGCCAAATCCGGCGAACAAACTTGGTTCACGCGCGTCTGGACACTATTCAGTCGTACAAGTGTCGGTGAAAAAACTCGAAAACCTCGAACGGTGTGGAACAATCCCGTCGCCTGGCGTGAAGCCAAAACCCGCGCCGGCGGCGGACTCTGGGTCCGCTGGGCCGTCATCTTCGCCGGCGCCATCGTCGC
This sequence comes from Planctomycetota bacterium, assembly GCA_038043045.1. GTDB lineage: Bacteria > Planctomycetota > Phycisphaerae > UBA1845 > UBA1845 > JBBTCX01. The sequence goes on from JBBTCX010000285.1 coordinate 30,702, forward strand.
CCTCGTCCTCTTTATCGGATTTCTCTCGGGCGATTTCACCGCCGATAGCGTTCGTGAATGGCTCGCCGGTCTCGTCGCCGCTGAACTCGGTGTCGCACTCATCTTCGCCAGCAACACCGCCGCCACGGCTATGACCAAGGAGAAAGAGGCCAAATCCATCGACCTCTTGTTATCCACGCCGCTCACCAGCAAATACATCCTGTGGGGCAAACTCAGAGGCCTCGTCAGTTTCGCCGCTCCGTTGCTCATGCTGCCTGCGATCGTCCTCTTGATCTTCGGACTACAAGGCCTCAGCGGCACCGACAAAGTTCGGTCGATCAACATCGAATGTTTCGCGGAATTATCCATCCTCATGCTTGTCTACACCGCCTGCGCCTGCGTCATCGGCTTGAAAGTGTCGATGGTCGCCCGAAAGAATGTATCAGCCGTGATGACAAGCGTTGGCATCTTGATCGTACTCTGTTCGTTGCTCGGCGCCGGCGCGACGGCCGTCGTCGAGTCCGTCGGCGGAGAATTCGCCGCCTTTTTCGCGCCGTTCACGCCCTTCACGGCGGTGATGTATTTGGTCAATCCCGCCGCTTTGTTCGAAACCGCCAAGGAATTCGCCGACGGGGCCAACTCCGCCCGCGCCGCCGCCCTCCTCGGCTCCCTTGTCGCTACCATCATCTACACCTTCATCGTCTGGAGCCTCTACACCAACCTCGTCCGCGAGTTCGACATGACCATGCGGAAACAAACCGGAACCTGACCCCCTAGTGCCGGTTTGACCCTCCGATCAGAACCGCGACAGACATGGAGCGGTCATTCTGGCTATACCCGGGTATCCATCGACAAACCTCTCCTCTTGTTTCACGCGAGGCAAATGAGCTATCATGGTCCGTAGAAACTGAGAGGAATCGCATGATGAGAATGTTGTGGAAGCGAGCGTGGGTGGTCGGGCTAATCGGCGTGTCGTTGGGATGGTCGGCTGCCTTTGGGGCGGATAAGACCCCAGGGGCCGACAAAGTGGAAGTGGTGTCACTGGCTGACAGCATCGAACCGCTGAAAACGTATTTCAACGAGAACCAGGACAAGCTTCGATTCGTCACCATTCTCTCGCCGACATGAACGCCCTGCGTTGGGGGCGCCCGTGCGGTGCAGGAATGGATACTGAAACACTTCCCCGATCTTCCGATCAGCGTAAGTTTCGTATGGATCGATTTTCTGGATAACGATCGATTTGAGATGGCCAAGAGAGCGGCGGGGCGGATTCAAGACCCCCGCGTCAAACACTTCCACGATGCCCGCGACAAGATTCTCGCCGGAAACGCCTTCGCCAATGGGTTGATTCGAAAACACAACGGACCGGCTTGGGATGTCTATCTTTTCTACGCCAAAGGAGTGACATGGGATGACACGCCGCCCATGCCGACGATATGGTGGCACCAACTCAGCGGCAATCGCCGGGCCCATCCAAAATACTTCGCGAAAGGGAAACTGCCGGAGAAACTCCACGACACCATGCACACACTCACCGGGATTCCGTGCAACGATACGAAAAAATCCGAATGAAAAGGCGAAAAAAACCGGAAAGCCGGGTCTCCCTTTACCACCACCACAGAAGTCCGGGCACGTTGCGTAGCGGCATCTTGATCGAGCCTTTGTATTTTTTGACGAGCAATTCGAGCTCGCGGGTGAAGGCCATCGCCTCAAAATCTCTCGGAAGCATGACGATGTATTTCTGCCCGCTTTGCACCACCGGACGCGGGCCGGGAAGAATCCGACGCTCGCCCGTGTGACCGACCAACAGCATCTTGTGCGCATTGACCAACCCGGTCATTTCGGCCAACAGGCCCGATTGATCTTCAGTCACCACGTCGAACCCGTGAAGATCGGGTTGGTATTCGGGCGGTACGGTCGGTTCCTTCATCGGCTGGAAGATCACCCCGCAACCGGTTTTTTGACGAAGTGTTTCTTTGTCCTGATCCATCCGCTTGATGTCGGCGGGTTTGGCCGTGATGCTCATGAAGATGACCGCTTTTTCTCCGAATTTGTCGGCGATGTCTTTGTCAATGTTGCCGCCGCGCTCGAAGACATATTGCGAGCCCATGTTCAATAGCCCACGTACATCGGGTCCGATGAGCCATAAGGCCGCGTGTTGATAATTCGCTGTTTCAGGCATCATGATCTGCACTCCGGTTTCACGTTTTTGAAACGCGGACCATTGTATGCGCGGAGTGATGGGCTGTCGACTCACATCGACAGGAAGGCGAAAATTGATCTACCGGTTCTGCAATTTTAGGGTTTTTTCCGCCCTATCAGTGGTCCACACTTGGTACCGTCAGAGTAAGTTCCATGTACTTCGCGCAGGTCAGGGGATTGAATCGATAAGGTGGGATATCCAGGAATCCGAGCGATTGATAGAGCGAGATGGCCTCGCTCATGGTTGAAAGCGTATCCAGTCGCATCCGTTCATAGCCACGATGGCGAGCAAAATCGATTGCGGCCTGCGCCAATTTTCGACCCAGACCCAGCCCACGAAAAGACGGTCGAACGTAAAGTCGCTTCATCTCGCAACAGAGTTCATCCAACGGTCTCACCGCGACGCACCCCGCGTTCTGTTGGCCGTTCCCGGCAAGAAGCAGGCACCCGCGCGGCGGAGCGTACTCGCCGGGAAGTTCCGCGACCTCTCGCTCAAAGCCTTGAAAGCACAAATCAAAGTCCAGAGACTTGGCGTATTCCCAAAACAATTCGGCCGCCGCTTTCAAATCCTCCGGGGAATCGGCGGGAGCAGGGGTCCATGGAGGACTAATCTTGGCCATGACGTGTTCATCCGGTAAGCGTCACAGGGTGTCACTATGCTTCCAAGTCAGGGTTCCGGCGCGGATCGTCCGAGTGCCGCGCGAACGTCACGAAGCCAGCGTAAACACAGCTCGCGTCGCCCGCCGTCTCGAAGTACGGGTAGACAATCCGTCAAAATCTGGTCGGCGATTTCGTATTTTTGAAGATCGCGCGCGTACATAATTCCGACCAACATTCGAATATCAAAGGCGTCGAGCGATTTCCCGTAGCTCTCCAAGAATCGCTCAAACGCGGCGATGGCTTCGGCGTAACGACCGACGGCGTAGAACTCCCGCCCTAGGGTCAATTGCTGTCGTTCGGACAGGCATTGTTGAGGGGCGAGCGTCAGAAACTCCTGATAGATTTGCATCGCCAAATCGTGGTGTCCCGTGGCCAGGGCGTCGGAGAGGCGACCTCGAACTTCGGACACTGCGTCCAACACGCGCTCTTCCTCGACCCGAAGGGCCGTATCCGCCGTCGAGCGCCGACCGACCCGCCCGTGAGGAGTATTTGGACCGACGCCCGATTCTCTGAGTGCTCCGGCGAACTCCCTTCGCAAGCGCTGACGACGCCAAAGAGCAATAATGTCAAACTGATCGCGCGGAGCCGCTCTAAGAAACAACATGGCCAGGGCAAAGGCAAAGCCGAAAACGTATCCCGCCAAGTGCGCTCCGTGGGCAACATTTCCGCCCGGATTCAACGTCGGCGCAACGATATTATCCCAGACAATGATTTTTAGTCCGATGAGCGTGATCGCCGGCAACTCAAAGAACTGAAGGAATACAAAAAACCAGACCAACACGGTCACGCGACTTCGCGGGAACAAAACCAGATAGGCCGTGGTAACCGCTGCGATCGCACCCGAAGCGCCGATCAACTGAAACGGTCTTGGATGAATCCATGCATATCCCCACGCCGCGAATATCCCACCCGAAAGATAAAAAAGAACATACGCGTAGTTTCCGATTTTGGCATTCACCCCATTTCCGAAAACCCAGAGACACACCAGATTTCCAATCAAGTGCCCGAGGTCGGCGTGCAGAAATTGATACGTCACGAATTGGTGGATCGCGGGACTGTCGGAATGAAACGCAAGGTGTCGGTCTTTAAACGACTCCACCCGTTGACCGACGATCGGCTTGTACGTGAAGGCAAAAAGGATCAACTGAAAAGCGATCAGAACGTAATTCGCCCGCGGGACTCGCCGCGAAATCGACTCGGTGCGGATGGGCAGAATCACCATAGGGGATGCACACTTTTCGGATTCACACAACCTGATGGGTCAAGGCCTCACGGGTTGGTCGTATTGGCCGCCGACTCCGGCGAACGTTGAAGTCGGCCCGTCATCTCCACGAATTGCATGCGCAGTTCATAAAGAACCGTGTCCATGGCCCGCTTTTCCTCGTCGGTGAGATTGCCTTTGGTCTTTTGTTCAAGCACAGTCAGAATGTCGATGAAATGTTGCGCGGCGGCGAGGTTTGGCGGAATCCGCTCTCCACCGGGACCCGCGTAGCCCCCCAACGCCACCGCCACCTGCATGACCAACAGATCGACAAGTTCCAAGAAACTCGCCTGAACAGGTCCCCTAGGACCAGAAGGGCGGACGGTTTCTTCCTGGGCCAATCGTTCCTTTTCCTTGGCGGCTTCCGTTTTCCAGTCGGAATCAATATGAATTTTACCCGCGTGTTCTTGTTCGCTCATGGTCAAAGTCCTCTCGGTTTATTCGAACCCTTCGATTCTTCGATGGAACTATACTCGAAAGGCCGTCTCATCGGGAAGCGCCTGGCAAAGTCGATCAAGTTGCTCGCGGGCGAACAAGCCAACGAAGTATTCGCGCCCGGTGGCGATGGCTCGGTTGACAAGTTGCTCTTCCACGGCGGTCACTTTAATGCGCAGTCGCTCTTGAGCCTCCGCCGTGAAACGCCGCAATTCCTCTTGAACGACTCGAAGCTCTCGAAACGCGGACGCCCGAGCTGCATGATCGAACGGGCGCTCACGTCGAAGTTGCTCGGCCAAATTGACAAGAACCAATTTCTTCCGGATCCATTCCGCCGTGTCGGGTTCTTTGGGTAAGAACCGTTGCCCATTCCAATGCATGTCTCGAAGTTCGCGCCGCATTCGTCGCCGATCATCCAATGTCGCTGCGGGCACAGGCAAATCAAGCCGCACCGTCGCCGACACGCATCCATAACTCGGCGGCTCTAAGTGAAAGAACTCTTGAATCACCTGATCCGTCACTTGGTCATACAACGCGCCGCCGATGCCGTGAGCCTCACCGAGTTCTGGCGCGTGATAGGCACTCCTCGGCCGCCGATAGATTCGCTGCTGCGGCTGGCCTATGCCACAGGACTCGACCCGCAATGGACCGACAAACTCACGCAGCGCGCCGAATGGCTGCGCAACAACGGAAGCGCA
>JBBTCX010000286.1:0-5183 GCA_038043045.1 Planctomycetota bacterium
CGTCGACCTGGTCGCCGTCGCAAATGGCGGAGGCAACAAGAAACTCGGCCACGCTTTTGTGGACGAAGTTCCATGTGCCGGGTCCGATGAGGAGGCCCGAGCGTTCGCGGAAGTAGTTCAGGACATCTATCGCGGGTTCGCGGCAACCGAGGTCTCGAAGAATTCCGGCCATCACCGGTTCGATTTCCGCATCACCGAGTTGTTCCAAATCCTTCATGTGCAAGTGCAGGGCCAGGCGAGTGAGGATACGTTTCTTCAAACTAAGCGGGAGTGAAATCAACGAGGGAACTTTCCAGCGACTGGCCCAAAGATCGAGCATTCCGTCGACGTAGCGCTGATAGACATTGGCCCGTCCTTTGGGGAGTTTGCCGTCGAGATGGTGGACCATGAGCAGCGTAGCAAGCATCAAGGGAGTTCCAACAAGCGGCTCCAGTGTGGAGTCGGAAAGCCACGTATTCGCAAGCGCGGCTGCGTCGATTTCGCGGGATTTCCCTTCGAGCAATGGGGCGTGCTTGTACCAGCGGGTGATGTAGTCGATGACTCTGGACTCATCAAAGGAATTCAATCCCCAGGACATCCAGGCTCTTGGAAGCTCATCCAAATGTGCGGAAGTCAGCGGTCTCGATGTGAGGATGAGACCCGCCTGATCGATCGCTGAATCCAGTGTTTTGATCCAGTTGAAAAAACCATCTCTCTTGTCCGGCGGAACTTCGTCGAAACCATCGAGAATGATCGTGACCTGTCCGGCGCTGCACCAACGTCGGACAGTTTCCGGTGTTACTTCTTCGCGAAGGTGGGGTCCGACGGCCTCGCGGAGGAGGTCTTCTTTGGACGGAAGTGACACGACTTTTGAAACCCAGTCCCGCAAACGGACCACACAGGCCAAATGCGGAGCGGATTGGTTGAGCAACAGTCGCTGCAACCATTGACTCAGCGTGCTTTTGCCGGAACCGGGAGCACCGACGATGACCGCACGGACCTTGTGCTTCCCGAATTGGTGAACAAACTGATCCTCGCTACCGACTTGAATTGTCTCTTCAGCACGGCGTTTCGTGGCTTGCCTTGTGTGTTCCAGCTCGGGTACGACGAAGCAATTCTCCAGCGGAACGGCCTCCGGGCGGTCGCAGCGAAGCCCTACCAATTCCAGTTTGAATTCGACACTTTGGGCCAAGGACATACGGACGCGAAGCAGCAGGGAATCAGCGGAGTCGGTGTCTTTGGATGCGATTTTGTCAATCTTGTTGGCCACGCCGGAAAGAGTGGCGGCGAGGTCGTCGAAACGGCGGAAGTTTTCCTGAAACCCTTCAATCTTCCATTGCTCAATAACCGGTGGATACGCACAGACGAGGTTTGCAATCTGGGGGAAAATCTGGGCGTAAAGGTCTTTGAGTTTTTCGTGGCGAATGGCTTCAGGCAGGCGGCCGTCGGCGTAGCGGCGGTCGAAAACTTTCTGGCCATCCATGGAGGCCGCGAAGATTTTTCGTGGATCGCTGATGAGATCGGCGAGTTCGGTCTTGCAGGTTTCGACGACCAGTTGGGATTGAGATTCGGAGACCCTTTCGCTTTTGAAAAAGGGGACGAGTTGCTCGACGATCTGGGCGATGGAGTTGTCGATTGTGTTTTCGATTTTGCGCTTTTTCAAAAAGACTTTGACGCCGTCGAGCAGATAGTCGGCGGAGGCTTTCTTGACAATGTACTTACCCAGTTCGAAGAGGGCGTGGCCGACGTCAAATGTCATGGATCACCTCGGAATAGAATGACGAACCTGGGTTCGAATTCGACTGGGCGGATTTTAGAGGGAAGGGGCGGGATGTGGAAGAGCGAAAGATGGTATTCGCATGTTGTGCGCGGGGAGCTGGCGACAGCGCTTCAAGCGTTGCCGGACCTATCGTTGCCGAGCCGGGAACTTCAAAAGGCCGTCGGTACGTTTGACGCAACGCCCTACCCGAACAAACCGGTTAACATCCGTTGTACAGAATCATGCCAGACACATGGCCGGAAGGGGAGAAAACTGGCCGCAAGTGGCCGGAGCAATTCAAAAAGTGACATTGATTGGCACATCCCGGAAACTCTCGGTTTTTCCGACGAAAACCGCGTTCTTCACGATGAAAGTGCCACCGATTTGTCACTGGGCAGAGGCGGAGTTGAACCGCCGACACACGGATTTTCAGTCCGTTGCTCTACCAACTGAGCTACCTGCCCTTGCACCGTGGGTTTTCGCCGCCGATTCACGCGACGGCGACACCACGCGAAACAAGATAGACACGCCGCCGATTGGGGTCAAGATGTACTTTCGACCTCAATCAGCTTGGGCGGCTTCGGCGAGTTCCATTAGAAACGCACTGATTTCTTCGATCTGTTGGCTTCGACCCACACAGGCCTGCACTCCTTCTTGCAATCGTCGCATGATGGCGCTGCCCACGATCACACCGTCGGCTATTTGACAAATCGCGCGGACTTGAGCCGGCGTGCTGACACCGAATCCGACGCAGATGGGTACGCGAGCGTGCAATCGCGTTTGGGCAACTTCCGCTTTTAAGGAGAGTGGAATTGTCGATCGTTCCCCGGTAATGCCCGCATGGGCCATTTGATAAACGAATCCCGTGCTGGCCGATGCAATCAGAGCGCGGCGATCCGGTTTGGTTGTTGGTGCGATCAAACCGACGTAACCCAAATCCGCTTTTTTCGCGGCATCGACAAACCCCGCCGACTCTTCAAAAGGCACATCAGGCACGAGCACGCCGTCGAACCCGGCCTTTGCGAGCTGACTCATAAACTTGATCACGCCGATACGATGAATAACTGAGCAGGAAACCATGGCCACCACCGCCGCTGAAAGCGATGGCCTCAATTCCTCGACAAGCTCGAAGGTGTCGGCGACGCGATGCCCCCGACTCAATACTTCGTGATGGGAACCTTGGATGATCGGACCATCGGCAATGGAATCGGAATAGGGGAACCCGACCTCGATCACCGTAGCTCCGAATCGATCTGCCCGCAGGATCAACTCTCTACAAATTTCCCTGTCCGGGAACCCGGCCGTAAAGTATGGGACCCAAGCCCGTCGACCAGCGGCTTGGGTCTTGCGAAAGACCTCTTTGATTCGATCGATCGACATCCTGCAATCACTCTTCGAGAATCTCGCCTGGAGCCCTTTTTCCTATAACCAAACCCACGTCGATCGACAACCCCGATCGGATGCCTTGGGGTTTCATTCAAGGCCGTTCGGATTGCAACTTTCTTGCTGTCTTGAGGTTACATTCATAATCCAAGAGCCATCCACGTAGCGCCTGATGTAAAGGCCCACTGGTCGATCTCTAAACCCAACACCGTAATTTACAAACATTCCACTTCTACCGTCCATCGCCGATGGTATAATTGTTTAAACCGGCAGGAGTGGCTGCCATGCTCGACAGAGAGTTTTTGATTGGCTGAACCGATACGTAGGACCTGAGGAGGCAAGCGACCGATAGCCACACGACGTACCGACCCTTTGAGGTTGGCGGTCCGCGCTACGGCTTGCCACCGACTTGGAATCAAGGGTTCCGTCCATTAGGCTCTCACCGGCATTGCGGCGGCTACTCGTTCCGGCCTAAACCTAGCGGGCCTGTGTCGAAAGACTCGGGCCCGCTTTTCCATACGACTTTCCGTTTGAACGACATTTCACAGGTTCCGCATTCGTTTCTTTGGTCTACCTCTCGTGAAAATCCCTGGACTCCGGGTATATTCTCCAACCATGTGCGCGATGGTCTTATTTGAAGATGAAGGGTACGCGAATTTTCTGCCTTCTCTTTATTGGCGAACGCTCTTTGAATCGCGAATCGGCCGACGAATTCTCCTCGACCGAACCGCTCAAATCTTGCATCAACCGATCAGCGGGGTTTGGGTCAGAGACAGGATCGCCAAAGTGGCCGAGCAGCGCTGCGGTGCACCGGCCAACCGACCCGTGCAAGCCGGCGACGTGCTCATCAACGGACGGTGGCTGCCGGAGGTATCGCCGTCCATTCCGACAACGGCATGTGTCGGCCTCGTCGATCAAGATGTTGCGTTTATCGTTTGCGACAGTGCGGTGGCCGCGCAATTGACCTCTGCGGATTTGCTCCAGGTGGATCGTCGCCGCAAGGCGCTACAAGGTCTGCGCAAAGTTCCCGCAACCGGCCAGGTCATCCGCTATCCGTGGGATATTGTTCGGAATCTGCGAGCGTCGCTGGAATCAGAATGGTCAAACACGGATGCTTGCATCGACTCCTCCTTGGACCCACGAACCGTCTTGCGAGAACGCGAGCGAATTCACATCGGCGAGAACACCCACATTCATCCGACGGCCGTAGTGGATGCGTCATCGGGCACCATCTTCATCAGCCACGATGTTGTCATCGGCCCCTACGCGATCTTGGAAGGACCGCTCTATATCGGCCCCGGTTCTCGAATCAACCCCCACGCGTGGCTGCACGGCGGCAATGCCATCGGACCCGTTTGCAAGCTGGGCGGTGAAATCGACGGCTCCGTCATTCAGGGGTACACCAACAAGCAACACCACGGTTTCTTGGGGCATAGTTATGTGGGCAGTTGGGTCAATCTCGGCGCCGGAACATCCAATTCCGATTTGAAGAATACGTATGGCCACGTCCGCGTTCCCATCCTCGGTGAAGATATCGATACCGGCGCCACCTTCTTTGGCGCGATCATCGGCGACCATGTCAAGACATCGATCAACGCAACGATCCCCACGGGTGCGGTTCTCGGATTTGCTTCTTGTGCGGCCACTACCCGCGTGCTGCCCAAGTTCGTTCGATCGTTCGGCTGGGTGACGGACTACGGCGTGATTCCGGGTGAACCCGACCGTTTGCTGGATATTGCCACCAAAATGATGACCCGCCGCAACGTGGACATGACCGATGAAGAAGTCGAACTCTTTATGGATCTCCATTCCCTCGCCCGCTCGCTGGAACCCTCGATCCGCCCCTAAAAACCCGCCACGTGAATCAGATACCGTTTATGCACGTTCTCGCGCCCCTTGAGGTGGACCCTCCGCATCCCTCCATCGTCGAGCACATGTTCAAACGCCCGCTCCACCAACTCCCCACGCTTGCGATGCAACCGCTTCGATCCCGCTCCCTTCGCCCGACGCCGATTCCGATACACCGCCGCCTGCTCTTCGCGCTTGGCCGCCTGAACTTCGG
>JBBTCX010000287.1:0-9984 GCA_038043045.1 Planctomycetota bacterium
TCCCAAGTGGCCCCCTCATCAGGCAGCTTCTCTTTCGTGATGCTCAAGTCTTGCAAGAGTTCTTTGGTCTGCTTGATTGCTTCGGGACGGTGATCGCGGGACCATTTTTGGTTGAGTTCCTCGAACACCGGCTCAACGATTTCGCGCTCCGCTATCTTGTGTAGCACGCCGATCAATTCATCTTGGTCAGAAGCAGACCCAATCTCTGACTTACCCAGTTCGCTCAGAGAAAACACCGCCGATGGTTGGCTCTGAGTAAAAGGCGCGGGTTGCGTCATGATATTGGGAATGTTGCTTTGCACGGTCAGTGGGTTAGCGCCTCCTTGCAAGTCAAGTTCATTGTCGTTCTCGCCTCTCGTTGATGCCCCCGCCGCAACACGTCGGGGAGGTAGTTGCTTTCGGACGGCATCAGACACGAAACGCGGAAACTGTTCGTCGAGCGAGAGAAACTGTTTCCGTAGGCTAGGCGCAAAACCGGTCAACACCGATTTTACAGCCCCACGTAGATATTCGCGCAATCGCGTAAGTTCGGTCCCAAGCGCGCTGACGGCGGCGAGCTGTTTGGATAACCGCATCTCTTCCGCCTTTGCAAGGCGGATGCCTCGGTCGAGTTCGAGGTATTGGGCCACTTGCAGATGGATTAGTAGCGCGGCGATCAGGGCGAGACCAAGGCGACCTACGGCCTTGTCATAGCGCTCCCATGTCGAAAGGAAAAGGGTCTTTGCAATGTCCTCGCGTGATTCTGTCATACCTTTGTTTCTCTTGTTTCGTGCCGATTAGAGCCGCGAACCGGGTTCCTGGTTTCCGGTAAGTTTAGTCGCACTCAATCTGGAAGTCATGTACCCATTGATTGTCCGGTTGCGGGCGCACAGTTTCTCATGGACCCAACGGCCACGCTATGATTTGCATTGAGAAAGGAGGATGCATCTTTTTGCCCAATTCACGTGGTTATTGAAAGAAACGTGGAAACAGTTGTAAGTTAATCCGCATAGCGCGAATAACCCACCGCCTTGGTCAGCCGCACACCCCCTCTGTTTCAATCCACGCCCCCGCACGGGGCGAAACACGAAACAACTTCCGCGCCGTCCTCCAATTGGTGGTTTCAATCCACGCCCCCGCACGGGGCGAAACAAGGCCCGCCCGTACAAGTAGGTGTCAATTCCGGGGTTTCAATCCACGCCCCCGCACGGGGCGAAACTGTCGCCGCTGTTGCGACTCCGGCATTCCCTCACGTTTCAATCCACGCCCCCGCACGGGGCGAAACGACAGCAACCAAAGCGCCTTCCGGCCATTGGGCGTTTCAATCCACGCCCCCGCACGGGGCGAAACGTGTTCTTTCATTCATTCAAATCCCCCTAAGGGGGTTTCAATCCACGCCCCCGCACGGGGCGAAACCGGGGACGCCGACCTTGGTCGGATTCTTGGAGAAAGTTTCAATCCACGCCCCCGCACGGGGCGAAACGCGGATGCCTACATGTTTAACAGTTATCAGCATGCTGTTTCAATCCACGCCCCCGCACGGGGCGAAACCTCATGCAGGCTCGCGGAGTGTACAAGGTCACCGCGTTTCAATCCACGCCCCCGCACGGGGCGAAACCCACCCAAAAATCGCACTGGTGATGGTCGGAGACGTTTCAATCCACGCCCCCGCACGGGGCGAAACCCCTGTAGCACACCACCGCAAACTCTCAATCTTTTGTTTCAATCCACGCCCCCGCACGGGGCGAAACCCAAAGACGGGATTCAGAGAGGTAAGGCTCGCTCCGGTTTCAATCCACGCCCCCGCACGGGGCGAAACATGTTTCGTTTCGAAACAATGACGTTCATATGGTGTTTCAATCCACGCCCCCGCACGGGGCGAAACGTAAATAGTCGGCATGACCGGGAAGCCGGTCATTGTTTCAATCCACGCCCCCGCACGGGGCGAAACTTACGACTCCACTGCGACAACCCCTCGCGTAACAAGTTTCAATCCACGCCCCCGCACGGGGCGAAACGCATCCGGATCCCATGCCTGTTCTTGGCCACAGAGTTTCAATCCACGCCCCCGCACGGGGCGAAACGTGGGTGTACTTCGCGTCACAAGCGTTGTAATCGTGTTTCAATCCACGCCCCCGCACGGGGCGAAACCTGGAGCGGATGGTGATGGTGGAGGCCGGACGTAGTTTCAATCCACGCCCCCGCACGGGGCGAAACCCGCCATTTTCGGGTGGGGCGTCCCTCCACGAACGTTTCAATCCACGCCCCCGCACGGGGCGAAACGACGTAGAAAGTTGTTGCCGGTGGAGGTGCAAAACGTTTCAATCCACGCCCCCGCACGGGGCGAAACGTTGTTGTTGGTGATGTCCTTGTCGATCTGGTCTCGTTTCAATCCACGCCCCCGCACGGGGCGAAACTTTAGACCGTACGGGTATCCGTAGTGCGGCTTTTGTTTCAATCCACGCCCCCGCACGGGGCGAAACAATCGTGCTAGCAAAAATCGAAACGCTGTATTATGTTTCAATCCACGCCCCCGCACGGGGCGAAACACAAATACTGCGCAACGTAGTCATATACCGCGCAGTTTCAATCCACGCCCCCGCACGGGGCGAAACGGTGCATGTAGGCCATGTTACATTCCCATTCCGAGTTTCAATCCACGCCCCCGCACGGGGCGAAACGTTTGTCGATACTGTAAAACCCCTTGTTAACGGAGTTTCAATCCACGCCCCCGCACGGGGCGAAACAGATTCTCGGATTCGACGTGTCACCCGAAGACAAGTTTCAATCCACGCCCCCGCACGGGGCGAAACTTGCCAACCCGCGAAACGCCGTGGTCGGCAGCCTGTTTCAATCCACGCCCCCGCACGGGGCGAAACTCCGTTTCCATGCCTTGATTATTTGGCGATGAATGTTTCAATCCACGCCCCCGCACGGGGCGAAACCCGATCAATCGTTGTGGCACCGATGGGATCATGCGTTTCAATCCACGCCCCCGCACGGGGCGAAACGCAAATCGCACAATGGACCAGGCTGCCGGACTGGGTTTCAATCCACGCCCCCGCACGGGGCGAAACCCGGCGAGGGGGCCATGCGCGATAGACCTTTGCGGTTTCAATCCACGCCCCCGCACGGGGCGAAACATGGGAGAGGGCGTACCATTGCTCCAGGCTGCGCGTTTCAATCCACGCCCCCGCACGGGGCGAAACCTACCCTGCGCACGGAGAGCAGCGAGCACATGACGTTTCAATCCACGCCCCCGCACGGGGCGAAACGGAAGTCCCCGGTTTTGGTCCAGAGTGCGCGCCAGTTTCAATCCACGCCCCCGCACGGGGCGAAACCGTCCTTGACGTAAGGTCAAGAACGGCTAAGACATAGACTCTCGATTCCGCGAACCGCGGTGTTTGCATCTGTCACACAATCCAGTTCGCCGCTATTCGACGCCTATCTCGCGTTTCAAAAAGCACTTACGTTGGCCGCGAACCTCCCGGACACCCCGGGCGCGCTTCGCGTTCGCGGAACATGGGTTCATACAATCAGCGGCCCTTGCGGATCGTACGACGGTTTCGCGCCAAGTTGCTCGACTCGGCGCTGCCAGTGCTTTCCCAGAAAATAGAATCGCAGACTGTCTTTGTCCATATCGATGGCGTCGGCGAGTCGCTGACGTAACTCCGCCCATTGAGCGGGGTCCACCAAGCACTCGAACAAAGAGAACTGAACACGCTGGCCGCAATCTTCGCACAGTTTGGCCACGTGCCGAAGGCGCTTTTGTCCTGCCTTGTCTACCGTATTTACGTCGTAGGCCACGAGCACGAGCATTATGCCACTTCTCTGCCTCCATTACTTCAACAAGAATGGCGGGTACCCGTCGAGATCGCCGCGCAAGTGTCTGGCCATTAGCAACGCTTGCACATGCGGAAGCAATCCGAGCGGAACGTCCTCATCGATGAACGGGTGATGAATCGTATCTTGTTTTCGGGTTTGATAGGCGATCAGCACTTCCTTTCTGGTTGCGTCGTCCATGAGAACCGCGCCGGATTCGGTCTTGCGAAAACCGCCGGCCACCACCTGTCGCCTGTTGATCAGAGAAAGGACAAGTCGATCCGCGAGAATTGGGCGCAGCTCCTCCATCAGGTCCAAGGCAAGCCCCGGTCGTCCAGGTCGGTCGCGGTGAAGAAAGCCGACGTATGGGTCCAGTCCAACCGCCTCGGCTGCGCCCACACAATCGTGCAGCACCAGCGTATACAGGAACGACAAGAGCGCATTGACCGGATCGAGCGGCGGACGGCGTGTGCGCTTCTCGAAGCGGAACACATCCTTCTCGGTGGTGATCAAATGATCGAAGACGGCGAAATACGCTGCCGCAGCTTCTCCTTCGTGTCCACGGACGACTTCAAGGGCGAGTCGGCTTTGCAACGTTTGCAAGACATCGGCCAGATTCCGCGCCGCCCGGCGTAGCTCTTCAGCCAAGCCGTCGTCCGTTCGCTCCCGAGCCGCTCGCATCAGTACGTTGCGACTGTTGGAAATTTTTCCGATAACGATCGCCCAGGCGATTTCGGCGGCTCGAACCGGATCGTCCGCCTGGCGGTATTGGGCTCGACGAAGCAAGACGTTGCCGGTAGTGGGCCCATGAAACCTTGCAATGAACTTTCCGCTGGAGGTCAAAAGAGAAAGCGACACGCCGCTCTTGCCGCACAATTCGAGGAGCCTCGGACTGACGGCCACCCGGCCCAAACAGACGATCCCTTCCAACAGGTGGATCGGGAATTGTGCTTTGGTCTCTCGTTCCACGCGAACGCAGACGGTCTCGCGCTTGCACGCGAGGTAGGCTCCGTCTGTCGTGACGTACAGTGTGTTCAACAACGGTTTCATGGGGAGTTCCTATTCGGACACCGCAGCGGCGAGATAAGCCGCGACCGACCGCGATGGTCCGGTTGTCTTCGGCAAACACCGGTCATATAGCGAGCAACGGTCACAACGTTTTCTCTCGTAGAGCACGCGAGGTGTCACCCCGACGCGAAACAGTTCGTGCATCTGCTCGGCCAGACGCTCGGTCTCGTCTCGCAACGCTCGCTCGAAAACGACATCATCGCGTCGACGGGTCTGGCCATAGAACAATGCACCGGATGGGATGCGAACGCCGAGCATCTCTTCCAGACACAGCGCTTGGGCGCAAAGCTGTACACGGTCACAATTGCCGAGCTTGGGTTTGCCACGCTTGTATTCGACCGGGAATGGCCTCCACCTACCGTCTTGTCCAGCCAAAACTACTCCCGAGTCCGATTGATCTTCGCTTCCATGAGAACCAAGCGGTTCTTTTGCGGCGAGGCGATGGAACTCCACCACGTCAGCCCGCCCGGAAAGCCCGAGCCGTAACGATTGGATCGCCAAGCCGCGAACGATCCGCAGATCGCGGCGCGACTTTCCACCCGGTTTGTCCACCCGTTCATGTAATTGCCGCCCTTCCACGGTTAGCCGGTTCTCCGCCCACGTCTGCTCCAAGTGGATGAGGGCCCACTGTCGCTCGCAATAAGCGAGGTGTTGCAAGCCGGAGAGGGGAAGCAAATCAGATTCGGCGTACATCGATCTCTCCCTGGACATCGCGTCCATCAACACTCGTACTTGGCACGCTATGTCACAACACCGCGCTTCACACCCAGTATTCGACTTTCACGCCGGCAGGAAGATCGCTCTCCTCTACGCGAACGGCGTAGTCGTCGAAGCTGCGCGGCGGGCGCTTTTGTGCGGTGAGCTCCGGCTTGACCGCGATCTTGACCCGCGCGAACAGTTGATCCGCCCGCGCATTGCCGAGCTTGCTCTCATGCCGAAATGCGATGCAGCGGCAAGGGCGCATGTTGGCTCGCGCCGCGGACTTGTCCTGCTCGAACATCTGGCCGAAAGATTGCTTGAGCAATTCCAAATCTGTTACTGAAAAGCCAGTCTGTTCCGCGAGATGGGGGTTCACATAGGCGTGAACACGATAGAGGCCGTAAGGAACGGTGAACTTGCGGCCCTGGATCCCGACTTGCTGTTCAATGGGCTTGTCCTCAGTTCGTGCAGCGCAGACGGTGATTGCGTGTTCTTGGCTCACAATCCTATCGATTGACCTTGCCATTCCCAGTTGAACGGGGCCCCGAACCTGCCCCGCAGTCTTCCGAATCTTACTTTGGGATTCTTCGTCTTCCTTTTCCTTCCCGGTCGTCATGACAGCACCAAACGTTCGGATATCGTAGAACTGTTCACACATCCATTTTCGGGCGATATCTTCGTAATGGAGTGGCGCTTTGAGCTTCTCCTTGGATTTCTTGTTCTTGCGGGCTTTTTCGTATTCGTTCCACTCCGCTAGGGCTTTCTTTACTTCGTCGCTCTGTTCGTATGCCTCCTCGATTTGTCGGTTAAGGACGGCTTTCTCCCGTACGAAAACCCGGTATCCTGCTCTTCCATTTTCCGTTAACTCCACGTAGTTGCGAATCTTGCGTTTCAGGCACACGTCAGTAACGAGCCCCTGCTCCGTCTCCGGATCAATTCGCGGCATGTTCCCGGCGTCGGGATCACCATTGGGATTGCCGTCGGTAATGTCGAAGAGATAGACAATGTCGTAACGATTCTGAACAAAGTCGCTCATATTCAGTTCCTTTCTGTTTCTTCCTGGGTCGTTTCTGCAGAATGCGTGACCCGCGCACGAAGCGCATTGGCCAAAACAAGTTCATCAAACGGTGATTTGCGAAAATCCAAGACGATTAAGCGACCACGACGACCACCGGATTCGGTCGCGCCGAATTCTTCATATGCGTTTCGCTTTAACTCCCAACGGTCGTTGTACTCGGGGGTGTCCATTCCGAGTACTTCGATGTAGAGATCGTCCCCTTCGTTGTTTCCACGAACACAAAAGTCGGGCCAACGCTCACCCGCCGATGGCAAGACGGCTACCGCTTCGTAAACGTATATCAGATTAAGCTTCGCCAATGCATTCGCAGTCCGAACTTCGAGTTTCGATCGAACCCAATCGCCTTGGGCCGTTCGGTACCGTCGTCGTTTCGACACTTGTTCTCCGATGAAATCCAAGTATTGAAGCTGCTGGTAGAAGCCAAGCGCGAACACCCCTTGGGATAAGAGATCGAGGTGAGCTGGAATGCTATCCTCTAGCGCGACGTTGATGGATTTGAGTTCGTCACGAACGAATACCGGTAAATCCCCATCCAGCTTGGGGATATGTCCGACTTCCGCGGCCTTCTGGAGGCGGCCGAGCATGAGGCCGGGCATCGCCATAACGCTTCCGAAGTTGCGACGAATGACACCACTGTTCACTGTCCCGAGCGCCTTTTCTTGCGCAAAAGCCAGTACGGCCAAGAGGCGACCGCAGTGATAGGCCTTCTCTTTGTGGGTCTTGTTCAAGTACACATCCATTTGAATTCTCCCGTTTCGGATTAGAAACGCCTTCAAAATTGCGGCTCGGCGGTAAATCGCGTGACGCCAGTCGCGCCGCTTCTCCGGGTCTGCGAAGCCCTCCGCCCGAATCCGTTGGATCACCGCAGCCAGTAGCGATGTCGGATAGGGCGTGCCGGCGAGTACGCTACGGAGTATAGCGCCAGCCAAAAGCGGCGACACGTTCTCTTCATCAGGCCCACCGTTTTTCGGCCGGGCGGTTTCGAGTACCAATCGCCGCAGGGTCAGTGGCGGCGTGTCTGCGGGTCCGTCAATTTCGAGGTCCGCGACGTGGTGCCCCAGGCGCTCAGCGAATTCCTTGACAGTTCCGTGAAGCCAGAAGCGAACGGAAAGCCGGGGACCATTGGGCGACAATCCGAGTATGTAAAAAGGGACGTCGGCATCTTCCAAACAGTCTCCCGCAATCGCCCCTCGTAGGCGCTTGAAGAACCCGCTCAACCGATCCACTGTTTGCTGATCCTCGGCCGTCCCAGGGCCAATGAGGCCAACTAGTTCGTCCTCAAAGGAGGTTGGTCGTTCGGACCACCATACAAAAGTCGAGGCCCTTTTACGGGCCTCCTCCGTCTTGCCCCCGCCCAAGTAGATTCGACGACGGCTATCGCCGGTTAGGAGATCTAAGGCTTCACAATACTTGTGCGCCTCATCGATTCCCACTGGGGCATTGTAACTCTTAAGTTTGCCATAGGAGCAAAACGCCTCATCATCGAAGGAGACAACTTTCGCCCCAGATGTCTTTGAGCCGCGCACGCCTTTTATCCAGGGGTCGTGCTTTCGGGCGATCGGTTGGACTTCGCCGCTAACCAGGGACGGGGCCTTCGGTACGTCGGCCTCCTCGCCGGCTTGTGTCAGGCAGAAGGCTCTGACATTCGGACGATCGTGAACACACTCCGCCACGCCCAGTCCCACTCGGA
The DNA here is from genome assembly GCA_038043045.1 of Planctomycetota bacterium. Classification (GTDB taxonomy): domain Bacteria; phylum Planctomycetota; class Phycisphaerae; order UBA1845; family UBA1845; genus JBBTCX01. The sequence goes on from JBBTCX010000287.1 coordinate 8,337, forward strand.
AGACACCGAAGTTGCGCGTAATCTGCGTCAACTGGGAAAAGCGGAACGCCTCTTTAGGATTCCACGCTTTAAGGAACCGACAGACCGCAGAAAAGCATTGGTCGTTGACCTTGTGCTCACGATCGACGTGCCAATCACGGAATGCCTCAAATCGCCTTAAGGCCCATAGTGCGTTGTGCTTTGGATCCTTCGTGTCTGGCAAACCAAGCAGGTATGACCTATTGCCCCAGAGCGGACGTGGGTCCACATCATTCGTGTACGAATATCCTGGCACGATCCGCTCCCGTGCAACCGATCGGACGCCGCTGACCTGCATGTTATCGTGGAAATCGTGTAACGACCCGTCCGGATTGAGAACGACGACAAAGCTGACTTTCTGCCGACTGAATCCAGGCGGCGCAATGTCCGAATTCTCCTCGTCCGCCAGACGATCATAGTATTTGACGAGTGCATTCAGAATCATGTGTGCACCTCCGAATGCTCGCGGCGGCAGTCGATAAACCCGTTTTTCATCTTCGCGTGGAAGAACCTCGCCGTCATGTCATGCTCGAAGTCGATGTCGTGGAGCATGAAACCGAGGTCGCGCTCCGGTTTATCCGCGTAGAAGCTAGGCGGCGGAGCGCCGTCGTGCCAAGCGAACTGGCAGTCGAACTCGCGACAGCCCAAGTAGGGCCGGTGGAAGCACTGTCCCTTCTCGGCCCGGCGCTTGAACATCTCAAAGTGCTTGATCGGCGGGTCGTCGCCCCCGAGCACGTTGAATCGTGCTTCGATCATGTAGGACACGTCGCGTAGAATGGTCGCCGCCCGTTGTTGCCGTTCTTCTTCGATGAAGAGCTCCAATCGACCGGAACCGGAATTCATGGCCCGCGTGGCGTTGGCCGCCGACGCTTTGGCCCCGACTTCGTTTCGCCGCATATTCGTGAAACGAATCGGATTGAGGACGTGAATCCGCTCGACGATCCAACGAATTTCCGGCTTCCAATAGATCGCCTCCAGAATGCCACGCGCGGCCGAGGGAGTCATCACGTCGTATGAGACCCGTTCCACCTTCATTTCCGGTCGCGTGAAACAGGCGAATGCGCCCCAAACGCGAAGTCTTATGTCAGTGTCCACAACGAAACCTCCTTTCAGACTTTGTCCTGTTCAAACAAGAAACTGCTCAGGCTGAAACCCGAGGAAATCAAAACGTAGCCCATAGTGTTGGTCATAGTTCGATTCGTTCTCCAGTACCCAGAATCGCTCGTGGTATTGCGTCACCGCGTGGTTCTTGCGAAGCGCGGCAAGTTGCCACCCATACACGTTGACGACGTAACGTTGCGCACGGCGGTCGAATTCCCGGCCGGGCGGTTCAGGACGCACACGCAATTCGTCGATCAGCTCGCGCCCCTGCTCGCAGTACGGAACGATCACGGACTCTTGTGCATCGTCAATCAACCGATAGCGCTCGGCGGCTTGGCGGAATTGGAAGTGCGGCCCGGCACCGCTTATCGAAAACAGTTTCAGGATTTCCTTTTTGTCCCATTCATTCTCGCGGGTCCAATAGCTGAGGCGGAAGAAGTGCTCGATCGCCTCCAAGCCCAGAAGATCATCGTGCAATTCCGCCACTTCGGCCCCGACTTGGCGGCGCTGGCGGAGATCGCCGGGTGGA
>JBBTCX010000288.1:0-2505 GCA_038043045.1 Planctomycetota bacterium
GCAGAGTGCCGCGATACTCCGGGGCGTTTGTACGTTTGCGGATGGCGTCGAAGAGGGGGGTGAACACGTCGGTGTCGTAGTTGCTGAAAGCGCCGATGCGGTTTTTTTCAATGCCCTGGAGCACGGAGCAGATGCGTTCGAAGCCCATACCGGTGTCGACGTGTTTGGCGGGCAGCGGGGAAAGCTTGCCGTCAGTCCCGCGATTGAATTGGATGAACACGAGGTTCCAGATTTCCATCACGCGGGCGTCGCCGGCGTTGACCAGTTTTCCGCCGGATTTGTCGGGGGTGAGATCGATGTGGATTTCGCTGCATGGGCCACAGGGGCCGGTCTCGCCCATCTCCCAGAAGTTGTCCTTCTTGTTGCCGGGGTGAATGTGCGAAGGGTCAATGTCTGTCACTGTGCGCCAGAGATCGGCGGCTTCGGAGTCGGGATCGAGACCTTCGACGGAGTCGCCTTGAAAATACGTGGCGTGCAGACGAGAGCGATCAACACCCCAAACTTTGGTCAAGAGTTCCCATGCCCATTCGATTGCTTCTTTTTTGAAGTAGTCGCCGAAGGACCAGTTGCCGAGCATCTCGAAGAAGGTGTGGTGATAGGTGTCGCGGCCTACGTCGTCGAGGTCGTTGTGCTTGCCGCCGGCGCGGATGCACTTTTGGGTGTCGGCGGCGCGTTTGTAGGGTCGAGAGCCGGTGCCGAGGAAGACGTCCTTGAACTGGTTCATGCCCGCGTTGGTGAACATCAACGTGGGGTCATCGAAGGGAACGACGGGCGATGAGTCGACGATCGCATGGGCTTTGCCCGCGAAGAAGTCGAGGAACTGTTGGCGGATCAGTTTTGAATTCATGGTGTCTTGGTCTCTTTTCAAACGGCTTTTTTAGCACTGAAACCGCGCCCCTTATTCCCTTCCTTCACCGGAGTTGAAGGTAGGGCTGGGACCGGTTCGCAACAATTTCCACCGTAGTGTAGTCGGAAAAAGCTTGTTCACCAGCCAAACGTTGGGCGGTAAAATGCCGAACATATTTATCGGATGATTGGGTTTCTTGACGCGACCTGGGTAGAGTCGTAGGGTCTTTAACGATGAGAAGCGGTTCAATCACTGGAGCAAAGAGCATGCGTGGTCCAATCAAAATGTGCGTATTGTGTGTGGGCGTTTCGTTCGGCGTATTAGGTTGCGCGACCTCTACGCCCGGAAAAACAAACGGTTCCAACATGCAAGCGCGTCGGTCACAGCGGTGGGATCAAGCGCGACCCAGCGTGAATCGGGCTGCGGATCATGCAACGCCGGACGCCAATTTGCACCGAGATTTGACGCCGGCTTTCTCGCACGAGTTCAATCCCACCACGATGGCCGGTCGGGGGGAACCGAGCTTGGACGACCAGAATCGTCCTGCGGCGTGGATTTTTGTCGACGGCAAAGCTGGCAGATTCATCGAGCGAAATGGTCATCCACAGTTGCAGTGGGTTGTCGAACAGCCGGTTCGGGCGATGCCGACATTTCGTGTGGAAGCGTATGAAGCGTTGCTTGGAGAGCCGAAGGATTTTTTCTGCGCGTTGCAAACGTACGAGTCGGGCGACGGATCGAAAGTGCTTTATGCAATTCGCGCGGATGAAGGGTCCTTTCAGACCGGCATCGATTATCCGTTGCTTTCACCGGGTTCGAATTTTACGATCCTCGACAAGATGACCAACGAGTCGTTGACCTCGATTCCGCCGCTTTCGCCGGGGATTTATGCGCTCGCCGCCGGAGTGCGCAATTCCGCCACGGGCAAAGAAGGATTGGCCGTGACCTACTTCACCGTGGGAAACGAAGATCGATAGCAACCGTTATCGTCTGTTATGGACAATCCGGCGCGTTGCTGAATTTATGCCTAACACTACAACGCTGTTTCTGATGACGTTAAAGCGGTGATCGTTCCGATGTTCTCCTCCAACGGAATGGAGGTGATGCATGACTGCGGAGCAGATTGCTGCGTTGGAGCCGACGTTTTCGGCCTTTACTCAATCGTTTTTCGGTTGTTTCCCGCGTTGCGAGACGCGGCATCACCTGCCGACCTACGGGCGGGGTCTGCTCAGCGACCTGCCGCGCAAGAGTGTCGAACCCATCGCACTGGCCGGCGGGACGGCGGTTCGCACCCTGCAGGAGATTCTCACCTATCATGATTGGAACCCCCAGCGCCTGGCACTGTTCGTTCCGGACTCGGGGTCATCCGGTTGATCGACGAAACCAGCGTCGCCAAGAAGGGCCACAAGACGCCCGGCGTGCAGCGCCAATACTGCGGCAATCGCGGCGTGACCATCCCACTGGGGCAGTTGGCTGTACGTCAAGAAGCACGATGCGGCCAAGCTCGGCGTGCCCTTCACCACGCTGACCGAACGAGCGGCGCAAGCGGTGGCTTCGCTGCCGTTGCCACCGGATTTTCCCGTCACGGTCCTGTTCGATTCCTATTATCTGTGCGCCAATGCGGTTAACGCCGTGAATGCCAAGGTCTGGCACTACATCGG
>JBBTCX010000289.1:0-1882 GCA_038043045.1 Planctomycetota bacterium
GGAACCTGACCCATCGACATCCGTCGTTCTCCCTGACAATCTTGCCTCACGCCAACGCAATCATTATACCACATCTGTCAAGAGACTTTTGCAACGGACTGGTAGCCTTCCCTTCGCAAAATTCGTGCCACTGCCTGATGCGTCCACTTGTGCGACTTCCCCGTTTTCGTCGAAACGCCTTTTTCGGTGAGCGCGTCGGCGATCGCTTCAAGCGTCATGCCCTCAGCGCGCATTGAACCGATTTTGAGAATGACGGTTTGTTCGGATGCGTTGGGAATGAGCGTTGCGCCGTCGGGGGAAAGATCAAAGCCGTAGGGTACGGTGCCGATGCGTTGGCCAATCCCGCGCTTGACGGCCATTGCGGAGCGAGTGCGTTCGCGGGTGAGGTTGCGTTCCATTTCAGCCGCGCCCGCGAGTACCACAAGCATGAATCGACCGGCGGCGCTGGTCGTGTCGATTGCGTTGCCACCCAAGTCTACAACATGCAAAGCAACTCCAGTCTTTTCCCACTTCTCAACAGTTAATAAACAGTCACCCGCGTTGCGAAACATTCGGTCAAGTTTGAGCATGACCACGCCGTCGGCTTGCTTCTCTCGGATCGCGGTGAGTAACCGCTGCCCGCCGTCGCGCGATGCCAACGGTTTTCCGCCCGACACTCCCGCATCGGTCACCAGTTCCAACAATTCCGCGCCGCGCATTGTGCAGTAGGCTTTGATTCGTTCGGCTTGTGCTTCCAATCCCAAACCGCTATCGGCTTGTTCGTTGGTCGAGCATCGTGTGTATCCAATCGCTTTCATGTTGAATCCTTTGCATTGATCGGAAAGGCGGGCGACTCCCGAAGGAACCGCCCGCTCTTTCGGTTATTTATTCGGTGAGCATTTCGCCCGCTTCGATGTCCATGAGAACGGCCCGGAAATTGTTCTTTCGCATCTTGACGCGCTTCACGTACACATCAATCACTTGACCGTCCAATCCTTCCGCAACCGCAATGTCCCGCGCTCGCGCCGCGAACGCTTCAGCCAAGCCTTGATTCGTCAACGTGATTTGGTGACAGCGCGACGCGAACGGTCCGCTATCGCGGTCACCGAAAAGATTCTCATCAACCGAGCGCGTCGTCGTGAAAATAACCACGCAATTCGCCGGTATCGGGTCAAGAAAAGTCAAAAACGCATCGACCGCGCCTTGCGATATGGCATGCGCTTCGTTGACAATCCAAACCTTGAACGGCTTGGTTCCCCAAGGCCGCAAGTGCGCTGCCGATTCAATCTCTTCGACGGCGCGTTTGTCCACCTTGGAACCGGATAACTCTGTAGTGAAAAAATCGTCGGCAAGCTGTCGCGCAATCAACCAAGCGAGTGTTGTCTTGCCTACTCCGCTATTGTTCGCGCCGGATGCTTCAATCCAAAACGCGCCCCGATCAAAACCCGGTCGATCGATGATCCGCCGTACCTTGGCTACGGCTTTCGCTTGACCGACGTATTGATCCCACGTTTGCGGTCGGTGCTTTTGTTCAAGGGTCACGATTGCACCTCACTTTCGACCGTTTGCGGGTCGACGTAAGTCAGACCGTCGAAAAAAAACTTGTGATTACACGCGCCGCACAATCTGCGCCCGTCCTCGAACACTGTAATTCGGTCGGACTCGCAAACCGGACACCGATCGGCGGGCAGGATGTTTTGCTCTTCATCGACATACCAGCATCGTTCACAAGTTTCGCACGCATGGAGCAATTCATCGTCCGCGAGAATCGGTGTTTCCGACGCGACACAGAACGGACAAAGCGCATCCGAGCCGTCGGCGTTCTTGAACGGTCGCAATGCTGATTCATTCGCTTTGCTTTGGCGTATGAACGAATGAACATCGATCGGTTGACCGGATTCGT
>JBBTCX010000290.1:0-3398 GCA_038043045.1 Planctomycetota bacterium
ACACCGCTTTTTTGTTGCCCTATCCGCGCTCATGACAAAAATCGGTCAGTTTGAGCAGATACAGATAGTTGGTCTGACTGGCGGTGCAGGCGAAATTGATGTTGCCCGTGAAGCTGTAATAGGTGGCGCCGATCTTGTACTCCACCGGATAGGCCGCAACCGCCAGTGCCATAGGGTTGTCATTTGCGACCACTTTTCCTTGCGAGGCCCCCGCCAACAGTTGCATGAGGTGATACCGCTGTTGGATTTCGCGGGTGAACAGGGTCGGGCTGTCCGTGTCCTGTGTATTTTCCGGGATATGGATAATGCCGAGAGCAGCGTCCACGGCGCTGGCGATGGTCGTCGCCTCTCCGGCGGTGATGTTGGGCAGTACGGGTACGGGCATAAATTACTCCGTGTTCAAACTCACTTCGAAGGTCATTTGATCGTTGATCGAATCGTAGGACGAAAAAGAAAAACTTCGTACGCTGGGCGGTTCGCTGCCGGACACAACCCGGATGATTTCGACAAACGCTCCGCCCTGCACGTTGCCCGCTTCATCCACCGCCGCGATTTTGAATTTCCAAGGGCCAAAGGTCGGTCTGATGGTCACCGGCACGTCAAAGAAACGCTCGGTCGCCCCAAAAGGGGTATGCCCGAATCGCGTGTGTCCGAATCCTTTTCGCGGTCTCCCGCCCGTGCCGTGTCCGAATTTTCCTCGACCAAAGGGCACGTGGCCAAAGCCCGATCGTCGTCGTCCGCCGTCGTCCACCACCCGATACGGCGTGGGCAACAATGGCCGATTGAGGTCCACCGTTCCGCTCCCGAAATCGGTGTACACCTGAATGCCCGTGCCGCCGCTCCAGGCTTCGGGGATGATGGTGCGTAGTGCGATGGTTTCTCTCACGCTTCCGCCCCCACTTCCGGGGCCTGCCGGAAATCTTCCAGCTGAATCTCCGTGCGGTAGTTGGGGTCGTCGGCGATGTAGGTGATGGCCACGATTCCCGGCGACGCCGCAAACGACAGGGCCAGTCCTTCCACCCCCGAAAACGAATCTCCGGGTGAATAGCGAGTGTCAATCCACGGCACCGTCACCGTCCCCGCCACCGTTTCCAAAATGCGCCGTCCGCCGTCGACGCTGCTTTGTTTTTCAAACGCCGCGGTGTCGTCGCGGTCCTCATACTCCGCGTCGGGGTCAATCGCCTGGGCGTTGAGTAAACTGTTTTGCCCGCGTCGATTGCGCTTGCGGAATTTTTCGAACCCCCAGTCGTGGACCAGGGCCCGCCCAAAGAGCGCCCCACCGGGCGAATAGCTCATCCGCTCATCACCCTGGATGGTGCAGACGATCCCCACCGCGAAGGTTCCGTGGATATGGGCGTAGATCGCGGTCTCTTCCTCTGCGTCGCCGTTTTCGTCCATCCGCATCGCCGACGATCCGAAGAGTTTATTTTCGGTGAGGATGATCGCCGCTCGCTCGCTGTCGATTCGAACCCCGCCCGCAAAAGGGATCCATCCGTTGGCCGCAATCGCCTCTTTGTTGGGCGCGTCATAATGAAAATAAACGATCGGGGCCCGGTTGCCTTGAGCGTCCCGCCGTCCGATGGTTTCGCCAAAGGGCCGACGTCGCGGGAGCCAGTTCGCCGCCCCCGCGATTCCCGCTCCGTGCATGGGGTGTACCAGCACGTTTCGCGGGGTGTCGGTTCCGTCGCCCGGATAATAGGGGCTGTACCATTTTGCCGACCAATCGATTCGGGCCAGCCGTGACGCGCCGATGGCACCGTCCAGATAGCTCACGTCGTCCGGAAAAATCCATTTTCGAAAAGCATCTCGCACTCGGCTGAGCGACCCCGCGCTGTTTTCATAATAGGCGCTGTCGTGCTGGGGGTGTTTCCCGTGATAGACGCTGGTGGGCGTCGGCGTTTTCTTGTCCTCCTCGTCCTCCTCATATTCCGGGTAAAACTGCTCAATCCAGTATTCCACCGCGTCGTCTTTGGCTTCCACGCTGGTCAGGTTGTCGAGGTTGGGGTGCGGCTCCCAACCCGGTCGAAGAATCAGGAACACCTCAAACTCGTGAACTCCACCGAGATAGTTGGGGATGGCAATGGTGCGCCGATCGATGGTCAGGTCGTTTTGTTGAGCGGCATTGGCGGTGGCCATATCGCGCACGCTGCGTAGCGGGCTGGTCGGATCAAAAAACGCGGACTCTCGCGGCAGGTTGCTACGTCTCGCACTGCCCATGCGTCGGGTCGGTGTCGCCTGTGCGGCACGGTCGCTGTCCAGCACCGCAAACACCCGCAAAAAGAATTTCGCGGCGCTGCTCCCGTCGCCCGGTTGTTGCTGGCGAACGGCGATCTCGTAGTGCACGCTCGCCGCCGCGCAGATCAGGGTGAGCGCTTCCTCGACGTTCGTGCTGGCCACCCCCAGTTCCGCCATCGGGCTGGTCAGCCGGGCCACCAAGGGATCGTCGCTCTGCACTCCGTCTCCGGCGTCGAGCATGGTTTCGGTATCCAACAGAAATTCGATCACCGCGCACTTGCCCGAAAGGGTCACGTGCCTTGCCACGTACCATCCCAGCACGTAACGCAGGGCATCCACATAGCGCCACGTCGTGACATCGATGGTGTTGCCTTCCGCGAATAACGGCAGTCGCACGGTGTGGTCTCCGATCGTCACCGGGTAAAGCTCCCGACTTCGATTGGGTTTTCCCTCGGCGTTGAAGATCGCGGTCAACGTCGAAAGTTTGAACGCGTCGGGTTGTTCCGCGTTCCACGGGCTGAGCGGATATTGTCGCACCAGCCGCCCGTCGATCAGGGCCTGAACATCAAAGCGTAGGGCCTCCTGCCCCTCGGAGAGACAAAGGATCGTGGCGCTCTCGCCGTCGTGACTGAATCGCAGGGTGTGGGTGATGGGGACGCCCTGGAAAAGAATTCGTTCTCCACTGGCCCCGTGCGGCTGAGCCACCCGGATGCGCCGGTTGGGGTGCAGGTCGGACAAAATCGTGGAAAGGTTTCTCGGTCGCGGGCTGGAACGATCCTCGATCGAAAACGCGGTGGAGAGCAGTGCCGTGGTATCGCCTCCATCGATGGCTCGGGTGATGCGCGTACAGGCAACGAATTCCTCCAGGGCAAACACGTTGCTGTTCCGTTCGGTTTCCGCGTACACCAGCAACGGGGTCGGTCGTCGGTTGTATTCATTCGGCGCCCCGAAGTCTGGAGTATCGGTCGGGGTCGCCGTCGACGCGGAAAAACTCCCCGCCTCGGTGAACGAACCGGGCAACTGCGAGAATACACTGTTGATTCGTGGATCACTCATGCTTGGTCAGAGCCACACCGTTCACGGTGTGGATTTTTCGTCCCTTTGTTTCTTTGTAACTCTTCAGCCGCTTGCAACCACGGGGTCGGGTAATGGCGGCAGCTTTC
>JBBTCX010000291.1:0-6357 GCA_038043045.1 Planctomycetota bacterium
TTTAGCCGGCGCGGCCTCTCTGAATTCCGGTTTTAGGGCGCACTCCAAAGAGAAAGCGTGATGCTCAACGACAAAAAAATAACCAGGGGAATTGAGACAGAAGGGTGCTATTTCAGTCCGGTCGTGCGAACCAGGAAACCGTAATACTCCTCGTTCATCCGCGGAAAATCGCCGCCGAAATAGGCCTCAAAAGCGTCGATCGATCCCGCGACCGAGCCACCCTTGATCGAAGCCACGCGCGCGGCCGTGATTTTCACCGGATAAGAACCATTGGAAATATCGCCCAGCAGTTTTCGCATGGACTGGGAGTAGTGCCCTCCCCTGCCTTCTTGGAGAAACCGCACCAACCCCCACGCCTGCGCGTAAAAGGTCTGCGTGATCGCGCTGTTGTCCTGTGCCATCACTTGACCCGCATCCGAAACCAAAATGTCCTCTAAAGAAAGGAGTCGATCACGAAGCACCGCCTCCCGCAGGGGATTGATGCGAAACGTGTTTCGATGGGGCGTGAACACCGGTTTCGAACCCGCGCATTCCACGGCTTCGTGATAGCAAGCGAAGCCTTCATTTAACCATGCCGGCAATTCAAACGGGAAGCGAGTCGCCGCATATTGATGCCAACCCTCATGGGCCAACGTCGCCAAAGTCGACGCCCGATCGCTGTAAAACGACACCGAGGTATCTCCCTCCGTAAACCCCCCGGATCGAATCCTTGAATACAACGAAAACCGCAACGGATAATGCTCTTTTGCAAAGTATTCCCATTGGCTCCGATTCCCGAACAGAAAGACGCTCATCTTCGGGCCGTCGCCATGAACCGGTGGAAGAGTTTGTTCGTAGCGACCATACGCCGCCTCTAAAAATTCCGGCAGTGCCTTTTCAAACTCACGGTCATGCAACGTGCTGATCAATTCAAAGTGGGTCGTGACATACCGTCTTCCGACAAGGCCATCCTCGCGCCATTCTTGAACGGCGATTTCAATGCGACGGGCTGATTCAAGCCCTTGACATCCTGACCCACATACAAGAACTAGAGGAGCACATACCATTGCCCAAAACTCGCCGTGTCGGAGTACCATCAAAACCCTCACAAAACCGGTTTTTATGAGACTATCGTCAAGTCCTATAACCAGCTCTTAACCATTCGAATTCAGATTATCGGACGATTGCATCTCGCCTCCCAAGTCGCCTCACGAGCAATCCAAAACCAAAAGACATTGTGAGGCAAACAAACTATGATCGGCACTTCGATCGGGTATAGCAAAGGAACGGGGTTTGTTCACCTGGAGAATGTTTGACCCATGCATCATCAAGAAGGCGTCGAGAAGCTCATCATCATTGGTTCCGGACCGGCCGGTTGGACGGCGGCGATCTATGCGGCGCGAGCCAACCTGAATCCATTGGTTTTCGCCGGTCGACCCAAAACCGTCCCGACCATGGTCCTTCCAGGTGGTCAGCTGATGTTGACCACCGAAGTTGAGAATTATCCCGGTTTTCCGCAAGGAGTCACCGGGCCGAAATTGATGGCGTACTTCGAGCAGCAAGCCGTTCACTTCGGAACCCGAATCGTGACCGACAACGGGTTAAACCCGAATGTCTCCAACGCCGACGACGGCCACTCTTCCGCCTTCCACGATTGCAAGCGAGTCGATCTCTCGCATCGTCCGTTCATCGTTGTTGGCGAGGACGACAAAGAATATCGTGCCCATTCGGTGGTGATCGCCACCGGGGCGATGGCCAATTGGATCGGATTGGAAAACGAAATGCGCCTGGCCCGTACGGGCGGAGGGGTCAGTGCCTGCGCGGTATGCGACGGCGCGTTACCCGTGTTTCGCAACAAGATTGTCGGAGTCGTCGGCGGCGGTGATTCCGCCGTGGAAGAGGCCTCCTATTTGACGAAGTTCGCGGGCAAGGTGTTGATAATTCACCGGCGCGATCAACTTCGGGCCTCGAAGATCATGGCCCAGCGAGCCGCGAACAATCCAAAGATCGAATTCCTATGGAACAAAACCGTCGTCGACGTGCTCGGCGATGAGATGATCTCCGGCGTGAAACTGAAGGACACCCAAACCAGTGCCATCACGGAGCACTCGTTGGGCGGACTTTTCATGGCCATCGGTCACACGCCCGCGACCGCTTTTCTGGACGGTCAGTTGGAATTGGATGCGAAAAAGTACATCAAACTGAAAGACCCGTATCGCTCCACCACCAGCGTGGAAGGCGTCTTCGCCGCGGGGGATTGCGTGGATAGCGTCTATCGCCAAGCCATCACCGCCGCGGGGATGGGCTGCAAAGCCGCCCTCGACGCCGAACGATGGTTGGCGGAACAGGGAGTCGAGTGATGTTGGGAGAATCAACGATCGGGACGGTAACCGTAGCGTCGCCGTAGCCGATTTGTCATCGTCCGCGTGTTTGGGTCAAGGAGAGATTCAGATATGAAGTCGATCAACACCCGTTCGTTTTGTGTATCGCTGGCGGCGATTCTTGTTGTATCCGGTGCGCGGGCTGACATCACCGTCGAATGCAATTCACTGGCTGGGGTTTGTTTGCAAGCCGGACAAGTCTTTGACGTGGAATGTTTCATCGAGTCTGCCATTGATCAATCCCTCGATGTAGCCTTCGTGGATTTCGCATGCGCACTTTCTGGTGTTTCAGGTTCCGCCGGCAGCATTGATATCACGGGGCTTTCTTTTGACCCTGACGGTGTTATTGGATGGGGTCCGAGTACGGCCGGCGTTCCGCACTGGTCCCCGATTGCCGAAGTTTTCGGATTGATCGACACTTGCTACGTACGTGAAGAATCCAACGACTTCTTTCCAATTCCAGTCCTACCAGCCAACACGCCGAGGTACTATGGAACTCTACAAATGGAAGTTTCCAACTTTGCAAACGGAAGCTTCGATCTCATCGTAGAAGCATTGAGTGTTCCGCCGGAAATCAGCGACTATACCATTTTTATTGGAGGTGGGCCGGGAATTCAATTGATTCCAGTCTCTTTCATACCGTTTAGACTGACCGTAAGCAATGCAGTTACGTCGGTCGCGTGCTGCATGGCGGATTCGAGTTGCGAGATGTTGAATGCCCCGTGTTGCGCGGAGCAAGGCGGCGTTGCGCAAGGGCCGGGGACGGAGTGCGACGGGGATGAGGACGGGGATGGGGTTGATGCCGCGTGTGGAGATGTGTGTTTTGGGTATCCCAATGTGGACACCGATACCGATAGCATTTGCGACTCAGCCGATAATTGCCCGGCGGTGGCCAATGCGAATCAAGCTGACTCGGACAACGATACTGTCGGCGATGCGTGCGACTTGTGTCCGGGGCAGAATGACCTTCTTGATGAAGACGACAACGCCGTGCCCGACTGCCGCCAGAACATTCCCACGGTATCGACATGGGGGTTGGTGATTCTCGCGTTGAGCTTGTTGACTCTGGGCAAGGTGAGTGGGCGGCGAGGTCGGTTGACGTGAACCGTCTGCATTATTTAACGGGGACGGCGAAGAGGTCGATGTGGCCTGGACCGCAAGGGAAAGTCTGAACGGGCTGTAGTGATTTGCTGACTTGTTCGATGCGTGCGGGGGTGACGCCGTTGGCGAGGCCGTAGGTTTGAGAGAGGCGTTGGAGTTCCGGCCAGTGGACCAGGACGTGGGTGTAGCGTTGTTGGTGGAGCCAATCGGCGATTTCGTCGGGCGAGCGAGTTGAAACGAGTTGATCGACAAAGGGATGGCGATTGAACACAACCCAGTAGTCGACGTTGCGTTCGATGTAAAACGGTCGGGCATCGCCGATGAGAAGGAGTTTGGCGTCTTGCGGTAAGTTGTGATTGATGAAACCAAGGTATTCGAACCCGGGAACTTGGCCGTCGGTGAACACATTCGGTCCGGTGCCGGGCAAGGATTCTTTGTGGTGCAATCGGGCGGCGAAGGTGAAATTCCAAACCAAGCCAAGGAAGATGAACGCCGCGAAGGCGGCTTTTTTCACAGTGACCGCCGGATGGGACGGGCGAGGTTGTTGCTCCGTGTCGCCAGTGTCAGGTGATGGCACTCTAAGGACTGATCTGCCAGCTAGGAGGATGAGGGGAATAAGCATCACCACGGCGAAGCGGGCGTAGAGGTGGGTTGCAAACAGCCAGACGGCAAGTTGAATGAGCAGCGTGATCATCAGACAGACGTCGACGCGGAATAATTTGCGAAAGAATAGACCGCCGATGGCGAGCAGGAAGATGAGCGGTCCGAAACGCTGGTAAGGGTCTGCTAGAGTATGGTCCCAAGCTAATTCGAGTCGACGAGCGAGGGTTTGTTCCTCGATCTTAGGTGAGTGGCCACGATCCCATCGAAACTGTTCTTCGTCCCCCCAACCTTGGGGATGGGCTTGGAAAAAGTGGTTGGCCAGTGGGAAAACGGGATTGCCGGTGAAGGCGTAGTTCTTGATCAGCCAAGGGGAGAACGTGAGGAGAGTTCCCACGACGAATAATCCGACGGCCACGAACTTTTTTTGAAGGGAATCTTGAGTGACGAGCCATGTCACTGGAATCAACGGCAAGGCGATCATGGGTACGGCGGGGTATTTGCAGCCGCAGGCGAAACCGGCGAGGAGTCCGGGGAGGAGTGAAGGAAACTTCAGGAAGAAGGCGGGCGGAGCGCGCCCTACATCCGCTCCCTCACGGTCGCGGCTCGGATGGATCGAAGCGCCCACCGTAACTCCTTTAAGAAGAACCGCGAAGGCGGAGAGGCCGAAGAAGAGCATGGCGTTTTCGACGTAGGCCAGTCCGCTCAAATAGGTCAACCAGCCACAGGATGCCGCGACCAAAGCGCATAAAATGGCACATCGTTTCGACCATTCCGCGCCGATGGTCCAAGCGGTGGAGACGGTGAGGATGGCAAAAAGAAGATGAATGAAGTTGGCCGATGTTGCTGCGCTGTTGGAATCGCCGGATAGGATCATACTCAGTAGGTAGAGCAATTCTGTGTTGGCCGGGAAATTCGCGTAGACGTTGTGTGGGGCGAAACTGATTTTTCCGGCGGTTGCGAATTCTTTTGGCATCTGGAGGTGGTATTCGAGCACGTCGTAGCCGAAACCTTCCTCGCTCCAGATCAGACCAGGGGCGTTGGTCGCGGCAAGAACTCCGAGAACGAGAAAGGGGATCAGTAGCAACCACCAATACCGGCCAACAGTTTCTTGCGACTTGCATGGGGCGTTTTGCCATGACTCCTTTTTTTGAAGAGGGATTCGAACGAGAATTCGATGAAGCTCATTAAGACCGGCTACGAAGGCTACAACGATGATGCCGAGCCAAAGCCGGCGATCCAACAAGCCGGCGAGACCTAACAGCAGCACGAAGAGAGATAAGGCGCCGAAGCCAAGTGCGGTTGACAAAAAAAGCACCCATCGAATTTGCGCGGGATTCGAAGGTGCTTTCAACTCAGGTTCATTCCGACCCATGACGCCACGCGAGAGAAGGGTAAACCGGAAGTCACTCAGGTCAAATAAACGAAGTAGGATTGATCCGATTCCGATCGCGGCGATGAGAATCAGACCAACGGGAATGGCGTCTATGAACGCAAAAACCAGTGCCCAAGGGGAAACGATTGTGACAGAGATCGCCGCAAGGATTCCGGTTATCAAAAATGGACGACCGGTTTTGAACAAGTCTCGTATCAACGTACTCTTTGCGTATTCGGATTCATTCACCTTGTCAGCCGGGATCCGAAAAGAGGACGTGTCTGGTCTTGATCAAGGCGACGAGGGCGTGTTGGCAGTGATCGATGCGAAGGAGGTCGAGGGCTGGAGCGGTGCGGATTCCGCCGACGGCGTCGCGAGGGCTGCGGATGAAGTACGCTTCTTCCGGGCGAATCTGAAGTTGCAGGACGAAGCGTGCGGCTTGTCGAACGACATCCTCGTATCGTTTGGTACGGTCTCTGTCTCCGACTCGTTTGGCAAGAGCGAGCGCATCAGTGAATGCTTCGAGGTAGGAAGCGGTGGCAACACCGGCGCGGCCGGCTTGATACGAGGCGATTCCCCCACCCAACTCCGGCCAAGGACAGTTGGACGAATTCAATTGCATTCCGGCCAACCAATCGGTGAGTTCAAAAGCGAAGTCGATGAAGTCTTTCCGTTTGGTGTGTTTGGCCATGAGGGTGTAGGCTTGAACCTGCCAAGGGACGAAGGCCGGCGATCGAGATTCACGGAAATAGGGGCGATAAAAAAGGATCGCCCGGTCGAATGCGTCGAGGATGGTTGCGTTGGGTTCGGCATCGTAATCCAAAGCCATGGCCAATAGCGCTTCGCCGGGAAAGTATTCCTGAGCGTCGATCTGTTCCGCAGGTGGGAACGCGGTGATGAACATGCCGGAGGGACGTTGCA
>JBBTCX010000291.1:6367-14934 GCA_038043045.1 Planctomycetota bacterium
CGTTGCAGCCAGAGCATTCCGTTAATGAGCTTGCGTCGGGTATTCGCGTGGCTCGGGGCATCGGGATGGACAGCAAGAGCGGCGCAGATCAATGCGGTAACACCCAACTTGTTTCGTTGATCTTTTGTGGCGATGAACGCGGCGTTTTCCACATCGAGGATTTGGGTCAACCCGTCGAGAAAGTGTCGCAAGCCGACATCGGCGGCGGCGCGAGAGGCGCTTCCCGCGCTCTGCCGTGCGTGCATGGACAGGGCGAGCATAGCACCCGCCTGACGAACGGTGTTGTCATCATCGGTGTAGGAATCTGATGACGGTTCGTATTGATAGGAAAACAATCCGGTGGTTTGCTGGCGATAGGCCATGTATTCCGCCAATCGCTCGATCGCTTGATCCAAATCCTTGGCGGTCACGAATTCGGGAGGGACAAAGACCAGGCCTCGCTTAAGTGAAATGACGGCGGCGCCGCTGTTGGGTTCGTACCAGTGGGCGGTGCGGAACCGTTTCAATTCGGTTTTGGTGACTTCATCGGGGGCGGCGAGAATTCGTTGGGCCACAAGTTTGAAAGCGTCGGAAACGACAATGTCTTGGGTGACGATATCGGTCGGGAAGATTCGGTTAACCCCGCGCGTTCCGCGAAAGTAGACGCCATGCGCGCCGGGTTCGATATAGGCGTCGGCGACGCCGGGTTGGGTCCAGTCGCCAGGAATCTGCAATGGCACCGCTTCGCCGACGACCTCGATTTCAATCAATAGTTGATTGGCGTCTTCCACCGCAAGTTCACGTTGAGCCCGAACGACTTGAAGCGCGGACAAGGCCGCATCGCGGATGGCATTCGATAGCGGCGCGGGACCGGCCACTCCGATCCCTAGCAAATATCCCCAACGTCGGAGGCGGATAACGACTTCGTATTGCACGGATTGGATTTCCGTGGGAACGTACGTGGGTTCGTAAAGATCACGACCGAGGATGGAATCACGAACGGCCCGTCGAGCGAGTCGAGAGAGGAACTGCCGGTTCGATTCGGAAATGAATGGAACACCTGGTTCCGGGTTGGAAATGGGTTGAACGGGCTGTGATGGAGGCGGCGGGGACGGCGGTTGCGCAGTGACGACGGAGGTCCATATCAAGAACATTGCGGCAAAGTTTTGAGGCGACATCGTATGGAAGTATATTGCCTCGGTTTTTCCGCAGAAAGGGGGCGGTCGATATCGAAGTGTTGCGTGCCGAAGGGCGAAGCTGGATTTGCGACGCCGAATACGCCGACCTCGACCGCAGGTTAATCCTCGGCATTCTAACTCCTCGCGCGCCGAGTGTTTCGCAAAGTCCTGTTATTTGGCCTTCCCGCAACATTGTTTGTATTTTTTTCCACTGCCGCAGGGGCAGGGATCGTTGCGCTCAGGTTTTATGTTCGTGTGGATGGGTTCCACGGGCGGGGGTAGAGGTTCATCATCCTCGCCGGGAAGCTGTTTCTTGTACGCGCGTTCCTGCTCTTCCTTGCGACGAAAACGATCTTCGCTGGGACCTTGTTGTTTAGCCATACTCCACTCTCCTTGCAACGCGTCATCCTACAAGTTCGGGCGATGACCCGACTTGGGATTTCCGCGATGAACGGTTGTTTCCGATTCCTTTTCCAAACCCAACGCGGAGCCCGCCTCGGGTCGTGGAAGCCAATGACGAATGATAGCAATCAATCGCTTGGCATCAATTGGTTTGCTGGCGAAGTCGTCGCACCCGGCCCGGATACACTTTTCACGGTCCCCGGACATAAGGTCGTGTCTGCCGAAAAAGGTCCCCAAACAAGAGTGCGACTGCGGTTGCTCCCGCATCCCAAGTGTCATGACCTGGCCTAATCCTCGAATCGACCTTCGATCCCGATTTCGCAATTACCGAACTACCAGCCGCTCAAGAACCTTTTCAACGAGCCAGGCTTCTCCCTTGACGTTTGTGGAAGGGGCCCCCTGCGATTATACTTCTCACTGTCCAGCAAACACGGGAGGGAGCCCGGACGATCTTTGGAAAGGTCGTTGCGCTGGCGAGGAGGATTGTCGTGAACAAGCCATTGGCGGATCGGGTCAAGACCATTCGGCAGTCGGATATTCGGCGTTTTTCGGCCATTTGTACGGCGATGAACGGGGTGAATCTCTCTCAAGGCGTTTGCGATCAACCGGCTCCCGATTCCGTAAAACATGCGGCGAAACAGGCGATTGATGAAGACCGAGCGCCGTACACCAACGTCAAAGGGGTGATCGAACTTCGTCAGTCGATCGCACGCAAGATGCGGGAGTTCAACGGAATTGAATGCGATCCCGAGACGCAGGTCGCGGTGACGGTGGGATCGGCCGGCGG
Source organism: Planctomycetota bacterium (assembly GCA_038043045.1). Classification (GTDB taxonomy): domain Bacteria; phylum Planctomycetota; class Phycisphaerae; order UBA1845; family UBA1845; genus JBBTCX01. The sequence continues at coordinate 8,714 of JBBTCX010000291.1, forward strand.
GTTTGCGTGTGCGGGGTTGTCGATACTCAATCCGGGCGATGAAGCGATCGTTTTTTCTCCGTTTTATAGTTACCACGTCAACCTTCTGAAACTCTTTGGGGCCCAGGTGAAGTTCGTGGATTTGGTTCCGCCGGATTGGAGCTATAGCGCGGCGCAATTGGCTGCGGCGTTCACCGAACGGACCAAGATGGTGGTCGTTTGCACACCGGCGAATCCGAGTGGGAAAGTTTTCACGGAAACGGAATTGAAAGAGATCGGGGCGATTGCAAAGCGAAACAACGCGTGGATCGTGACCGACGAGATTTACGAATACATCACCTACGGGAAAAAACACGTGAGCATCGGGCGATTCGGTGAGTTCGCCGATCGGACAATTACACTGAGCGGGGCATCGAAGACGTACGCGGTCACCGGTTGGCGGGTCGGATATGCCGTGGGTCCGGCGGAGATTATCGATCGCCTCACGGTGGTGAACGATCTGCTCTACATCTGTGCTCCGGCGCCGTTGCAATACGGGGTTGTCGGGGGAATGAGCTTGGCGGAAAGTTATTACGACCGCATGCGGGCCGATTATCTCACCAAGCGCGAGATGTTGGTCGACACGTTGGAAGAGATTGGGTTTACGCCTTTTGTGCCGGACGGAAGCTATTATATGTTGGCGTCTTTTGAGGAAGGGCGTTGGCCTAGTGCGACGGCGGCGACCGAAGGAATCCTGAATGAGGTGGGCGTCGCGACCGTTCCGGGATCGGCGTTCTATCGCAATCCGGCGGATGGTGATCGGCAGTTGCGTTTTTGTTACGCAAAAAAGATGGCGGACCTTGAAGAGGCTTGTAAAAGATTAAAAAGGGTTTCATCGCAACGGCTTGAGCCGGTCGGTGGGCACGTGTAACGAACGTTGTTGGGGGAATTGATGGTGCGGGCTAGCAAGCACACTTTTCGTACAGTCGTTTTTGTGGCTGTGTTGCAGGGGTTTTTCACGCTGTCCGGGTCTAAGCTCATGGCGGCCAGCCTGGATGTCGGAGCTGTCGCGCCCAAGCTGCACATTACCGAATGGGTGCAGGGTGAAGCCATAGATTTGCAAAAGGAGATCGGTAAACGGGCGGTGATGGTGGAGTTTTGGGCGGTGTGGTGTCCGCCGTGCAAAGAGAGCATTCCGCGACTCACGAAGATTCAAACTCGGTATAAGAATCAGCTTGCGATTGTCGGGGTGACGGCGCCGGATTCTCGCGGAAATACACCGACCGCGGTTCGCAAATTCGTGAAAGACCAGGGTTCGGGCATGAACTACTGGGTGGCGATCGACGACCGCGATCAAACCACCGACGCCTATTTGGCCGCTGCCGGAGCTATGGGAATTCCCCATGCATTTTTGGTTGGGAAAGATGGAAAGATCGCGTGGCAAGGAAGCCCGCTCGATCCGGATGTCGAAAATGTGATCGACGGGGTCATTCGCGGCACCTATGATGCGAAAACCGAAGCCGAGGTCGCTCGAAAATTTCAGCAACTCGACGGAGCCCTCGGACGGCGGCAATGGGACGTGGTGTCGAAGGGTTTGGCGGACATTGTGAAGATTGCGCCGGCCAATGAATTGGCCTTGCGTGCGTTGCGGCGGGTTTATTTGGAAGAGATGAATAAGGCTGATGAGTATCGAAGCTGGGCCCGTGGGCACGTGTCGGCCAATCGAAGCAACGGTCGGGCGATGTTGGTGTTGGGCGGCGTGTTGATGGAAGTTGCGGATTTTTCGCAACGAATGCCCGATCTTGCGCTCGAAGCCACGAAGGCGGCGTATGAGGCATCGAAGCCCGCTGATCCTGAATCCACGACACTTTATGCCATGGCTTTGCATCAGATTGGCGCACTGGATCGAGCGATAGTGGTTCAGCAAGAAGCGGTCAAAGCCTATGAAGGTGAGCAGCGCGCCAGCGCCCAAGCCGTATTGGATTACTACAGCCAATGCAAGCAACTCCAAGCGGGGACGAATTGACGGTTTTCCGCGATTTTACTCCGCTTGTGGCTTCGGAAAGGGACCGCCGGGATAATTTCAAGACACTACTTTCTTGCGTGGTGCCTAGGCCCATTGCTTTTGTGTCCACGATTTCCGCAGATGGGATTTCGAATTTAGCTCCGTTTTCTTTTTTTAATGCCGTGGGGTCTAATCCGCCGGCGCTGATCTTTTCTCCGGCTACCAAAGCCGATGGCACATTCAAGGATACGCTCAACAATCTCCGCGCCGTTGGGGAATGCGTGGTGCACGTGGTCACCCACGCCATGCGCGAGGCGATGAATGCGACTTCCTTTCCCTTTCCACCCGAGGTCGATGAGTTTGAAGCCGCCGGATTTACCCCGCTGCCGAGTCGATTCGTCCGGCCCTTCCGCGCGGTGGAGTCGCCCGTTCACATGGAGTGCAAATTGGTTCAGATTGTACCGGTGGGCAGCGGGCCTCTTTCGGCCAATATTTGCATCGCCGAGATACTTTGTTTTCATGTCGCCAGCGATTATCTCTTGCCCGATGGCACGGTCGATGTGACCAAGATCGATCTGGTGGCCAGATTGGGGGGAGAGGACTACTCCACCATGCGGGATCGCTTTGCCCTTCTGAAACCCGGTCTATCCAAGGAATCCATTTCCAAGAAATAGGGTGACGTCCTGTTGCGGCGGCCCAGGAACTCGACAAGACCTGCTTGATCTTTCATTTGAAGATGAGGTTTACCAATTCCCTCGAAACTGGTAAACGTTGCAAACATGGTTCTACGGTGGAACACGGCGAAAAAGGCTTTCCAAAAAAGGGATGATGACGATGAAAGGTGAACAGACACGACGGGGGTTTTTAGGGGCCATGGGGTTTGGCGTACCGATGGGGTTGTTGGCGGGCGAGGGGATTTCAGGAGCCTCCGAGCCCACGCCTAAACCCGCGCGGCGTAACATCAGCAGTATTCCGAATGCGATTGTTCCGCTTGCGGTTGTTTCCGGGAACTACGTTTTCGTTTCCGGAGTGGTGGGAAACAAGCCGGGACAGCGCGAGTTGGCCGGCGATGATGCAGGATCTCAAGGTCAACAGGCCATCGAAAACCTGAAAAAGTCTCTGGAAATAGCCGGTTCCAAATTGGAGCAGGTAGTGAAGTTCAATTGTTACCTTTCGGATGAAAAGGACTCAGTCTTCTTTAACAAGGTGTATAACGAAGCGTTTCCGAGTGACGGACCGGCCCTTACGACGGTGATTGTGAAGGGTCTGACTTTTAAGGGTGCGAAGGTTCAAGTAGATTGCATTGCGACAATGGGGTGATGGTCCGATAATGTCTTAAAGTGTAGCTTTTTATGCCCAGTCCGAGAAAAATTGTGATAAATCGCTTTTTCCTTGTACTGGAAATGAGGACGTGTTAGACTATAGGTCGTTGCTCAGAGTTGTGATTAGGGAAGTTACCTGATCGCAACGTTGGAGGGTGGAGAATCGCATGGGCTGCGGGTTTCTTGAGGAGGGGCAATCTCAAGACGTTCCTGCCGTAAATTGTGTGCCACTCCTGTGACATCCAGAACCAACGAAGTTTGTTGGGCCTTGGAATAAAGGAGACGACGTGTTCCCCCAGGCGCGTCGAAATGTAAAAGATGCGGAAGGATGCAAGCCGAAAGCGCTTGCCCTGGTCGCGTCTCTGGCGTTAAGTGCCGTGCTTATGGCACTCTCGCTCGGTTCGGTCACCTATTGGTGGTTGGGCTGGGTGACGCTGGTTCCACTTTTTCTTGCCATTCGAGTTTGTCGTCCGACGATTGCGACTGCCGCCGGAGCTTTCTGGGGTTTCTCGCTTTACCTGTCTTCTTATGCGTTCACGCAAAACCCGCTTCCCCACGGTTGGGTCAGCGCCTTGTTGTTGACCATTGCACCGGCCATTTATGCCGCGGTGTTTTCTGCGATCACCCAACGAAAGGGTTTTCAGCCGCTGCTTCTCGGTCTCGGATGGGCTGGGTTGGAGCTGGTGTTGAAACCGCTGGCGATTCACAACGGATTGTTGGCGGGAACCCAGGGCAACAACGTTGTCATTCATACGGTCGGTCAGATCGGCGGTTATGTTCTGGTTGCTTTTTTGGTGGCGCTGTTTAACGCCTCCTTGATTTCGGTGATTGCAGAAATGCGAATCAGCGTTTCGTCATCTAGGCCTTTGGTTTTGATTCCGCCCAAGAAAGAGCTTTTGTTGGGTCAAGAGCCGAAGATTTCACGATTTTTCCTTCCACCGTTACAACCTCGCGCTCCTCCTCGTTGGGTAACCAATTAGTCGATTCGCGTAAGGCGATGCTCGAATGCATCGTGTTGATTTTTGAAGAAGCTGATGAATTTGTTCCCTCGATTGAGGATGGAGGATAGGAAATGGTAAAGAGTTTTAGTCGGCGCCTGAGTTCAGGTCGCTTGGTACTTGGATGTACGTTGGGTATGGTCTCGATGGCCGGTCTCGCTTGGGCCCAAATCGAGCAGTTCGAAGTTGTTCCGCCGAAGGCGCTAAGTCGTCCGTCGGCATTGGGTGGTGGGACGATCGTTTACGATAACACCATCGCGTCCATTGCGAACATTACGGGGATTTTCGGGACTCGCAACGGTGCGGCGGACGATCTGGTGCTGGTCGGTGGAACGGGTCGCTCATTGACCCGTTATGAGTTCGCCATTTGCAACCAGCCGTCCAAAATCGTTACTTCAAACCTCTGGACGTATGATGTGGGCTTGCTGCTCCCGTTAGCGGTGATTCCGGGAACGACCTGCGTGCAGACCCTCGTGGCCCAGCCGGCGTTGGACTGCTTCATTTATGAATGCAAGAACTCCCCGGGGGTCATTCTTCCCGACGAGATTTGGATTTCGCTTTCCCAGGATACTGCCAACGCAGCGTTTCCGAACGGTGCATATTGGGCGATTGCTCAGGCGGCTGAAGTCGGGTTCACCGAGAATTTCTTCGCCGTGGCGGACGTTACCGGACAGGCGCCACCCGTAGGATTGTGGGAAGGCCCGTTCATTTTCGGTGGCACAACGCCGCCGTATGCCGGTCTCTGGGCGACCATTTACACGGTCGTTGAAGGTCAAGGCGCGTGTTGCGTGAACCCGGGCGGCTGTATCAATACGGATGCGGCGGGTTGCCAGGCCGCCGGCGGTACGTTCAACCTCGGTGCCGATTGCCTCGGGGCGGATACCGATCTCGATGGTGTTCCCGACATTTGCGATAATTGCGACACTGTTCCCAATTTCGCGCCGGGCGGCCCGAAGGGAGCTTCGGATGCGGTTGATCCGGATGAGCTCGTTCCCGATGGCGAGCAAGCTTGCGGAACATTTAGCTCGGCTCTCATTCGTGTCATCACGGTTGCGGAAAGTGGACCCGTTGCGGACGTCGACTTTACGTTTGAGTTCGACCACACTTGGTACGGCGATCTACACGTGACGTTGACTCACAATGCCACGACTGTTGAACTGCTTGACTTCTTCGACATTGACGACAATTCAGACTTGTCGGGCATTTACACCATTGACGACGAGGCGCCCGGCGGCGATCTCGATGCGGCCGCTGTTGCATGTGTCGGCTCTGCCTGCATTATTGCACCAGGAAGCTACAAGAATAATAGCACAACGGGTGCTCTTTTGTCTGATTTTGACGGAATGGACAAGCAAGGAAATTGGACGCTTTCGATCGAGGACGGCTGTGGGGGAGATCAAGGCCTTCTCTACAATTGGAGTCTGAGTTTCGTCAATGGTCCAAGTGGACAGGCTGACGGCGACCTCGATGGTGTCGGCGATGCGTGCGACAACTGTCCGTTGGTTTCCAATCCGCTCCAAGAAGACGTTGACACCGATGGCGTCGGCGATGCGTGCGACTGCGGCGACGGAATCGTTGCCGTAGGTGAAGAGTGCGACGGCGGTGCTTGCTGCTCGCCGACTTGCACTTATGCTCCGTCGTCTCAAGTTTGCCGTCCGTCGGCTGGTGTTTGCGATGTGGCCGAATCTTGCACGGGCAGCAGCGAAAATTGCCCGGCGGATGGATTCGCTCCGTCGAGTCAGGTTTGCAATGCGTCGGCTGGTCCTTGCGATCCGGCAGAGAATTGCACCGGCAGCAGTGCGGCTTGTCCGGGCAACGTGTTTGCTCCGGCTTCGCAGGTTTGTAATGCGTCGGCTGGTGTTTGCGACGTAGCGGAGAATTGCACGGGTAACAGCGCGGCCTGTCCGGCGAATGTGTTTGCTCCGGCTTCGCAGGTCT
>JBBTCX010000292.1:0-2613 GCA_038043045.1 Planctomycetota bacterium
CGAGCCACGGCGGTCGCTCGGGCATGCCGCTCGGACCCTTCGCTTCGGCGGCTTCTCGTTTGGCGGTGACCAGCTTGCTGCCGCGCAATTTCAGAATCGATGTCGGTGTTGGCGCGGGACCTCGGCGACCCATAGAAAAACTACACCCCCCCTATAGCAAAACCCTCGAAAAAATGTGCGCGCTTTCCAAACGGTCCCTAGTCTTTATCCCCCAAGGATTTGGACCACCGGTACCTCTGTGGCTTCCATGTCCACATCCACATGGACCTCGCACGTCATGTCCTGATCTCTTACTGTAAATGACACAACGCGGCACTCGGATCAACTTTCCAGCAATTCAAGAGCCAACCATTCCTCACCGGAATCATAGCACCCTTCATTGAGCGATGTTTCCATCCGGTGGAACGGCGCCAATGGATGGTTCATTGCCAATGCACGCGGAAGCGTCGGCCACAATCCGCATTGTTGCAATGGACCCACGACAGTCCGGTGCCGTCACCTTGGTCCACGAGAGAACGATACTTGGTCACGTGCGAACAGCCACACGCCGGGCATCGCGGACGGATGACGGTGACGGTCTCCAACAATCTGCGTTTGGCCACAGGCACACTCGACGATGTGCAATCCTCAATCATGGCGTTGAGTTTCCTTATGAGAGTTCACCGGTGTCGTTCAAAACCCTCGGTGACTGCGGTACGCCGCGTTGCTCTTGGCCTTGTTCTTAAACTCCTGGACCTGCTCCTCGTCGGCCAGAGGAAGTTCGAGGTTTGCCGCCATGTCCTCGCGCATTTGGTCATAAGCGTCGTTGAACCGCTCCCGAATCTGCTCTTCGCTCTGATGGGCGAAAACCGTGGGAAGCGTGTCGATCCACATCTCAATCCGGTTGAAGTAATCCAGCGTCAGGCCCACCATCGTTCGCTCCGCGAAGCTTCGTTCCACGTAGGTTTTCTCAAGGATGCCTCGGCGCAGACGGAGGTACAGGGTCTGCTCGGCCTTGTGTTGCAGGTCCACTCGCCGCCGCGTCGCGGCATAGTTGTCTACTGAGGGAGATAGGGCCGCCGTGGCGGAAGTGGACAACGTCTCGGCACGCCATGACTCGATCTTCTCACCGTCGATGGGAAACTCCTGTCCCAGATTCCATCGTGGATCGGACATCCAACTGTGTACGGTCTGCCGGGACACGTTCTGGTCGCGGGCAATCTCCTGTTTATTCTTGAGCAGTCTGGGCATGGTTCGTACCCTCCAATCGTTCGGCTTTCCTGCCGGTGAATTCCTCAAATCGACGAACGATCACATCGCAGTACAGCGGGTCCAGTTCCATCAGAAACGCGCGTCGACCGGTTTGCTCCGCCGCGATCAACGTGGACCCCGAACCCCCGAAAAGATCAAGCACATTCTCGTTCGGTCGGCTACTGTAAGTCATCGCTCGCACGGCCAATTCGACGGGCTTCTCGGTGAGATGGATCATCGACTGTGGATTGACCTTCTTGACCGACCAGACGTCCGTGGCGTTGTGAATGTCGGGATGGAAGTAATGGGCCGCGCCTTCGCGCCATCCGTAAAAGCACCACTCGTGGTTGCCCATGAAATCCTTGCGGGTCAACACCGGATGCTCTTTCACCCAAATGATCGCCTGCGAGAAGTAGAGTGCACACGCCTTCAGCACCGGCGGATAGTTCGCGCAGTTGGCGTACCCGCCCCAGATGTAAAACCCGCGACCGGGTACCAGTACGCGGGCGATGTTGCCGAACCACGCACGAAGCAATCGCTCGAACTCATCGTCACTGACGAAATCGTTGATCAGCGGACGATCCTTGGGTCGCAGCTTCTGAGTGGTTTTTTGGGCCTTCGAGACTCCTCGTGCTACATCGAATCCTTGGTGATGCGTCAGCCCGTTTCGCTTTGTGCCGCTTGATGGCACCGTCGTTGCGGCGAACGAACTCAACCCCGCGGCGATGGCGTTGTTGCTTCGCGGCTCGACCTTCACGTTGTACGGCGGATCGGTGTTAACGAGATGGATCGGTTCACCCGCCAACAACTTATCCACATCTTTGGGACATGCACTGTCCCCGCAAAGCAATCGATGATTCCCGAGCAGCCACAAGTCGCCGCGTTGCGTAATGGCTTCGTCCGGTGGTTCGGGAATGCTGTCGGGATCGGTCTTGCCTGCTTCGCCGTGAATCGTGGCACCCAAGAGCTTCTCCAGCTCCTCGGACCCGAAGCCAAGACCGTCGAGGTCGAAGTCCAGACCGCGCAGATCATCCAGTTCCAATGTAAGCAGATCGAAATCCCACGCGGCCAACTCCGCCGTGCGGTTGTCGGCGATGGCATACGCCCGGGCTTCAGCTCCGTTCAGCTTGCTGCGAATGACGGCAATCTTTCCCCAACCGAGCCTCAAGGCCGCTTCCAGCGTGCCGTTGCCGGCAATGACCACATCGTCAGCCCCAATCACGATCGGCTTCTGCTGACCAAAGGTCTTGAGACTATGCATGATCGTCCCGATGTTCCGGGCGTCATGCGTCCGCGCATTCCGCGGGTCTTTGGTCAGCTTCCCCACCTCCACCATTTCCGTTTTCATCCCTGCTCCTCAAAAAAGGTTTCCATTGCAATCCC